>JAGQXA010000561.1 GCA_020436865.1 Saprospiraceae bacterium
ATTATGGGCCGGCCGGTTTTAACGGGTATATCTTCAAGACCGACGACGTCACCCAGCGCGGGGAAGTGATCGATTTTCTGGAGAGCATAGAGCCCGGCAATTATGTCGTGTTCTTTACGGTGCAACGGAGCGAAAACGACAACTACTTGCCGGAAGACTGGGCTGCCGACGCCACCGTACTTGGCACCGATCTCTATCAGGTATTGGCCGCCCAGGGCGCCACCTTGGTACAGGATCTGCCCCAACTGGGCGCCCGTCCATACTCCCTGTTTTTCCGAAAGGACGATCCCTCCTATCCCGTGCAGGAAACGATCGCCGAACTCGACGAACTTACCCAACAATCGTCGGCCGTGGCCGGCAACTGGTTCACCGGGACCGTTGGTTCTACTTTGATCGGACCCGCGAAGAGTTGGCAGTATTTGCACTGGCAGGTCGATGGCTACGAGCCCGCTACCGACCAATATTTCCTTCAGATAGAAGGCATTCGTCCGGATGGATCGGATACCCTCCTGATCGACCAACTCCTGCAGGCAGATACCAGCCTGCAAGAGCTCGACGCCGCTCTCTATCCGCAGTTACGTCTGATCTACGACTCGGAGGATCAAACCTTTAAAACGCCGCCCCATCTCGACCGATGGCGGGTCACATACGAGGGCGTTCCTGAAGCGGCCCTACACCCTTTCGGTTATCTCGACCTTAAAGCCGACACCCTGCAGCAGGGCGATCCTTTAGAATTGGCCCTGGCGGTGGAAAATCTCAGCGAATACGACATGGACAGCCTGCTGTTCCGTTTCCTGCTGCAAGACGGCGCTAATAACGAAACCGAGATCTTCCAACGGTACCGGCCCTTACCGGCCGGCGATACGCTGGTGGCCCGATTCACTACCGATACCCGGGGAATGGCCGGCCATTTTCAGTTGACCGTGGAGGTGAATCCCGATCAGGATCAACCCGAGCAAACACATGCCAACAATGTCGGCATTACCTCCTTCTTCGTGCGGCCGGATGGCCGGAACCCATTGGTCGACGTAACCTTCGACGGCGTGCATATCCTCGACGGCGATCTGGTGTCGGCAAGCCCCCACATCGTCGTAGCGGTCGACGACGAGAACGAATTCCTGGAGTTGGCCGACACTTCGTTGTTCCGCTTGTTGCTCGTCTATCCCGATCAAAGCGTCCGGCCAGTGTACTTCAGCGATCCGGCAGTAGGCTTCTTTCCGGCCGATCCGGGAACACTCGACAAACGCAACCGCGCTACCATCGAATACCATCCGGAGTTTACGCAGGATGGCCTATATCATCTGTACCTGGCTGCGGCCGATGCTTCCGGGAATGAATCCGGAGACCTGAACTACTTCATTAATAGCGACGAATTCGGTTACGACTACAAGATCTCCTTCCGGGTGATCACGAAGTCGTCCATTTCTCATCTGCTCAATTACCCGAATCCCTTTTCTACCAGCACGCGCTTTGTGTATACCCTGACCGGTTCGGAGCCTCCGGCCTATTTTAAGATCCAGATCCTCACCGTCTCCGGGCGCATTGTACGCGAACTGACGCAAGCCGATCTGGGGCTGCTGCGCATCGGCACCCATCAAACGGATCTGGCCTGGGACGGTACCGATGAATTCGGCGACCGCCTCGCCAATGGCGTGTACCTGTACCGGGTCGTAGCCCGCAAGGCCAATGGGGAAAACATCGACAACTATGCCACCGATGCCGACCAGTTCTTCCGAAAGGGCTTCGGCAAACTGGTGATCATCCGCTAGGAGAATGCGGCGAATAGCTGGTATTTCGGCCATACTTGTCCTGGCGATCGCCCTGTCTTTCTTCAATCACCGGGGCATTGCTCCCAGCGACGAGTACCTGTACAGCTTTCATGCCTGGCAGATCACGACGGGCGACTTCGAATTGAGTCCAAGCGCATTCCACAACCGCTTCGGTCAGTTGTTACCGATGGCTTTTTTCATTTGGCTCTTTGGAGGTCATCCGTATGTACTGACCCTGTGGAGCTTACTTTCCTTCCTGTTGTTGTTGGTGGGACTCTGGGTACTTCTGCGGAAAAAAGGTTCCTGGCTGCCTTGGGCAGCGATCGGCCTGATCGCATTAAACCCGAGCCTCCTGCGGCTGGCAGCCGATGTATCGCACGATCTCGTGGCAACGGCCTTTTCGACGCTGGC
>JAGQXA010000081.1 GCA_020436865.1 Saprospiraceae bacterium
AGAACCGCCGAACTCTTCCACGAACTGACCGGAAAGGGGAAGCAAGTGGCCATCTGCGGTCAGCTGCGATACAACACCTATAACGATAAGAACGGAAAACCTCAGCGGACTACCCAGATCTTCGTGCAGGAGTTTCTGGTCTTGAGCCCGGCCGACAAGCATAGCTCCAAATAAACCCGCAGATCGCCGCCGGAAAACCGACCTTCCCCGGCAAGGGTGTCCTGCCGCCGCTTCGGAAATAGGCAATACACAGGGAACGCCAAAGCCGAGGTTTTCAGCCCGGCCAGGTAACCGACGGGAGCCAAAAGTGGATTACTAAATCCCTTTTGGGGGACGGAGGGTTCGCCCTCCTCCCCTTTCCCCCCCGCCGGTAGGCTTCGCATACGATACCTGCCCTCCGGGATTCATCACGCTGAAACAAGTACCTGTACAACGACGATTCCTTCCCTTGATTAACCCAATAAAAACCAATAGATTATGACGGAATTCGAATGGGACGAAGACAAGAACCGAAAGAACAGGAAAAAACATGGGATCGGCTTCGAAGAGGCCAAAGGGGTCTTTCGAGATCCGAAAAGGATCACCTTCAAAGACCAACGTCGAAACTACGGAGAAGAGCGATGGAAAACCATCGGCACGATCTTCGGCGTTATCATCTCGGTGATCTACACGATCCGGGAAACCGCCACCCGATTGATCTCCGCCCGAAAAGCCAACGCCAAAGAACGCGATGAATACTCCAACCAATAAGCCTGCAACGACTATGGAAAAACCTGCCATCAACCAAGTGAAAGCCCTGGAACTCATCCGGCAAGGGGCCGACCTGTCCAACTATCAGGTGGAATTCGACCCGGTGAAGATCGAAGCTCTTGACGCTATCCTCCTCGGAAAAAATGGGATCGAAGTGCCGCATGACCTGATCTACTACAAAGAGGAGGAGATCGGGTCGGAAGACGACCCCAACATGTCTGCCGAAGATCTCTCCGGCAGACGCCTGCTTCGCGTGCTCCAAGCCGAGATCCCCCTGGAAGAAGAGATCCACGAATGGCTCAAGAAAGAAGGGATCGATGCCGATCGCCTTCTGGCCAATCTATTGCGCAACTTCTACGAAAACCGGCAATTCCTTTCCCGGGAATAGCCGGTCGTAATGCGCTCCCTACTCCAGGCCCGCCTCCTCCATCAACGCCAAACCGTAGTCGCGAAGGGCTAAGATCACGGGAATGACCCGCTCTCCCTTTTCCGTCAACGAGTACTCCACTTTAGGGGGTACCACCGCATACACCTTCCGATGGATGTACCCATCGGCCACCAGTTCTTTGAGTTGCTTGGTTAACATCTGATGAGTGATCCTGGCATCGTTCTTCTCGAAGCTCTTGCGCAGTTCGCCATAGCGCCAGACCCCGTCTTTCAATCGCCATAGCAATGGCATCTTCCATTTGCCGCCGATCTTGTCGAGCGCCAACTCGACCGGATTATTGTAGATCCTGCCTTCAAATTCAAATGCCGGCATAGTTTCTTATTGGTTTTGTCAAAAAAGGTTTGCAGCTAAATGCCTGGTAATCAATTTTACTCACAAAAATCATAGTACCTCATAATTAAATGCATACTTGCAAAAGTAAAGCATTAAGCGACAACTTTGCGCAAATATTTCACCAAAAAGACATCAACCGATGAGCGCAAGTATCAACGTCCTCGACCCGCAGAAACCCAAGAAGATCCTCTTCGTCGCGGCCAACCCGGCGGTATCTACCGTCACCGGCTGGCCGGTAGGCTTCTGGTGGGCCGAACTGACCCACCCGTATTGGGAGTTTGTCGAAAAAGGCTACGAAGTGGAGATCCGCAGCGCCGAGGGGGGCGACCTCCAAGCCGACAGTTGGAGTGACCCGGAAGACGAAAGCGGCTATTCCGCCCACGACCTGCTTTCGCTGGGCTTCAAGAAGTCCAACCAACACGCCCAACTCCTCCAAAACACCCGGTCGATCGAGGGCGTCCGCGTGGAAGACTACGACGCGATCTTCCTGGTCGGCGGGCAATCGCCCATGTTCACCTTCATCGAGCACGGGAAGTTGCACCGGCTCGTAGCTGATTTTCACGCAGCCGGGAAGGTAACCGCCCTGGTCTGCCACGCTACCTGCATCCTGCTCAAAGCGAAAGATGCCGAAGGGAACCTGCTGGTCAAAGGAAAAACATGGACGGGCTTCGCCAACTCCGAAGAACAGTTCGCCGATCAATACGTCGGCCAACGCATTCAGCCCTTCTGGATCGAGGAGGAAGCCCGGAAAATACCCGATTCCAATTTCATCGTGCAGGGAATGTTCAAAGCGCATGCGGTACGCGACGGCCACCTGATCACCGGCCAACAGCAGTACTCCGGCGTCGCCGCCGCCCGCCTGGTCATCGAAGCCCTGGGAGTATGACTTCTTTTGAATAGACGCCAAACCCGATCTTTCATCTTTTCTCTCTCATCTTTCATCTTTTCCCGTGATCCTCAAACGCAATTTCCAGCCGGCAAAGATCCTCTCCTACGTTTGGCGCGAGTTGTTGTACTCCTCCGCGCTCGCCGCTTTGGTCGTCTCCCTCTATCTCGTTTTTGGCTGGGAGGTACTCCAGGTTCCCTTCACGCCGATCGGTATCCTGGGTTCGGCTCTGGCGATCTTTGTCGCCTTCCGCAATAACTCCTCCTACGGCCGCTGGTGGGAGGCCCGGACGATCTGGGGTGGCCTCGTCAACTACAGCCGCATCTTCGCCCGGCTCACGATCACCTTCGTGGAGGCCCACCGGCAAAGCCCGGGCTTCGATCCGGTAAAGGCAGCCGCCTTCCAGCGGGAAATGGTCTACCGGCAGATCGCTTTCGTGCACGGATTGCGGCTTCACCTGCGCGGCCAACAGCACTGGAGCGAGCTGGAGGCCTTCCTGCCGGAAGAGGAATTCGGGCGCCTGCTAAACGGACACAACAAGCCGAACCTGCTGCTGCAATTTCACGGAAAACGGATCTACGACGCCATGGCCGACGGCACCTTGCAGGGATTCGATTCCTTCCAACTGGAAGGCTGCCTTGCCCAATTTGCCAATTTCCAGGGAGCCTGCGAACGGATCAAGAATACGCCCTTGCCCCGGCAGTACGATTTCTTCACGCGTAGCTTCGTCTGGCTTTTTGCCACCTTGCTGCCCTTCGGCCTGCTGGGTGTCTTTCCGGCAGACCTGTGCTGGCTCACCGTTCCGCTCTCCACCCTGATCGCCCTCGTGTTCACCATCATGGAAAAGACCGGGGCGCTCAACGAAGACCCCTTCGAAAACCGCATCACCGACATCCCGTTGTCGGCGCTCTGCAACACGATCGAACGCGATCTGCGGGAGCAGCTGGGAGAACCCGAACTCCCGCCAAAAATGGTTCCGGTCGATGGCTACCTGTATTAGCAATGGTTTTCGGGGGCTCGCGTTGAGCCTTTTCCTGGTGGCAAGCTCACCAACCGCCCGGGCACAGTTGTCCGGTGCCGATACCCTGCGCTGGCAAGCGCAATTGCAGGGCGCCGGATCGTGGCTGCTTGGGAATGTCGAACGCCTCTTGATCACCGGCAGCGGTACTCTCAAACATGTACACCCCCAATGGGGCTTCTATCATCACCTCAGCTACCAGTACGGCACGATCCGCCGGGTGCAAACGGAAGACGATCTAATCTCCCGCAACTTCTTCTATTTCAGGCCCAAGGCGCGCTGGTACCCTTATCAAATGACCTGGCTCGAACGAAACCGCCGCCGAAAGATCGATTTTCGCTACCAGATCGGACTGGGTGGAAGCTGGGTCGCCGTCCGGCAACCGTCGCACCTGCTAAAACTCTCGCTCACTGCCTCCGTGGAACGCAGCGACTTTCAGGGGCAAGTCTTTTCCATCTCCTCCTACGATCAGAGCAATACGGTCGACACCTGGCGGGCGACCCTCCGTATTTTCGGCCAGCACCGACTGCCGCAATCTCTTCAGTTTCAGTATGAATGCTGGGTACAGCCGTCTCTCCTCGCAGCCGAAAACTACCGCTATCATGCCGACCTGAAGCTCTCCCTCCCACTCGGAGAGCACCTCTCCTTGTCGTCAGTAATACAGCACACTTACGAAAACGTGGTGTTGGTAGACGTGCAGAAGGCCGACCTCTATTGGACTTTCGGTCTCGACGCCCGGTTTTGATCGCCCGTAACGTTCTTGTGCATTATTATTGCTACTTTTGCTCCTTCGTTCTCACAAGTCGATCGCACATGAAGTCTTCCAACGATCTGGGGAAAGAGCCCATCGGACCGCTCCTGGTCAAAATGGCCGTGCCGGCTGCCATCGGCATTTTGGTCATGTCGATCTACTTTGTGGTCGACACCATTTTCGTGGGCAGATGGGTCGGCACGCTCGGCATCGCTGCCATCAC
>JAGQXA010000082.1 GCA_020436865.1 Saprospiraceae bacterium
AGTAAGCATAAATGACAACTATTTATCAATTCTCCGTTTTTCGGTCGAATAGGGTAGGGGTCTGCTGAACACAATAGAGCAGGTAATGTTCCACCAGAAATCTTCTAACCAAAAAATTAGTTTTATGAAACAGATGCTAACTACGGTTGCGCTGGTATTGTCGGCGCTGCTGGTCTTCGGGCAAACGGCCCAGGTACAGGTGATCCACAATTCTCCTCTGTCGGGCACGATGTCGGGCCCGGTGGTCGACATTTACGTGAACGGTTCGCTTTTGCCTCCTCTTACCGCGGTACCCTTTCGGGCGGCAACGCCTTTCCTCGACGTGCCGGCCGGCTTCCCGATTACCGTTGATGTCAAAGTGAACCCGAGTACTCCGGCCGATCCCAGTGTGGCCACCTTTCCGCTCGGCGCCCTGGCTGACGGCGGTACCTATGTGGTGATGGCCGCCGGTGAAGTCGGCAATGCCTCCACGCCTTTCAACCTCTATGTCAACGGCAATGCCAGGGAAACGGCCGAAGATCCAGCCCTGGTAGACCTGGCGGTCTTTCACGGCTCGCCCGACGCTCCGAACGTGGATGTCGACGCCCGAACCGTCGGGAACCTGCTGGGCGACCTGGCCTTCGGTAGCTTCACGGAATATCTTTCCGTTGCTCCCGGCCTTTACTATCTGGACGTGCGCGCCGCAGGCGATCCCGACATTGTCGCTACCTTCCAAGCCGATCTGAGCGCTTTGGCGGGGGGCGCCGCCACGGTCTTTGCTTCCGGCTTTCTGAGCGATATGCCGGGCTTTGGCCTCTTTGCCGCTCTGCCCGACGGTGCGGTGATCGAACTGCCGCTGGCGCCGGTCGCCCGGGTGCAGATCATCCACAATTCGCCTGCGCCGACGGTCGACATCTATGCCAACGGCGCTCCGCTATTGAGCGATCTGGCATTCCGGGAAGCTACCGAATTTCAATTCCTGCCGGCTGAGGCGCCGATCAGCCTCGCGGTCGTGCCGGCCGGGGGCGACCCTGCCACCGACGATGTGTACGGTGGCGCTCCGTTGACGCTGGAGAACGGCCGCACCTATGTGGTCGTGGCCGACGGCATCGCGGGCGATCTCGACTTTCCCTTCACCCTGCACATCAACGATGAAGGGCGGGAATCCGGCTCTACCGGCAGCAGCGTGGATTTCTCGATCCTGCATGGTTCGCCCGGAGCTCCGGCGGTCGACGTCAGTGTAAGCGGCGTGGTGAGCGGAATGCTGGCCGGCGGACTGACCTATGGCAATTTTAGTAGCTATATCGTGGCGCCTGCCGCCCCGTATTTCTTGGAAGTAGAAGCGCCGAGCGCCGGACTCACCCTGCCGTTCTATGCCGACCTGGAACCGCTCGGCGGACAGGCGGCTACGGTCTTTGCTTCGGGACTGGTCGGGGGTAGCCCCGGATTTGGTCTTTTCGCGGCCCTGGCCGACGGAACGGTCGTCGAACTGCCGCTGATCGACGAATTTGCGCAAGTCAATATCATTCACAACTCGCCTGAGCCGACGGTCGACATTTACCTGAATGGCGCTCTTGCTGTCGCCGATTTCGAATTCCGCAACGCTACCGGTTTCCTGGAGCTTCCGGCCAGTGTGCCCTTGTCGATCGGAGTCGCCCTGGCCGGAAGCGCTTCGGTTGCCGATACGATC
>JAGQXA010000562.1 GCA_020436865.1 Saprospiraceae bacterium
CCGAAACCGGCGACTACCGCTTTCTGGAGGGCACGGTCCAGGCCGACAAACTCTACCTGTCGGCCTTCGACGGCGCGCATGCCTTTCTCTTCGAAGGCAAGGTTTTGGAGGACGGCAGCCTGATCGGCACTTTCCGCTCAGGCACGCACTACCAGACAACCTGGGAAGCCCGGCGCAATCCAGACTTCGAGCTGGCCGATCCCGACTCCCTGACCTTCCTGACCGATCCTGCACAGCCACTGTCCTTCCAATTTCCCAACCAGGA
Source organism: Saprospiraceae bacterium (assembly GCA_020436865.1). Taxonomy (GTDB): domain Bacteria; phylum Bacteroidota; class Bacteroidia; order Chitinophagales; family Saprospiraceae; genus JAGQXA01. The sequence goes on from JAGQXA010000562.1 coordinate 266, forward strand.
CGGGGAACTGGTGGCCTTCGACGGCCCAAAACTGGCCGGCAAGGTGCGGATCGTCCAGATCATGGGTACCTGGTGTCCGAACTGTCGCGATGAAACCGATTTTCTTCGCGAATACCTGGCCGAGAATCCCAATCCCGACCTGGCCGTGCTGGGCCTGGCCTTCGAGAAGCATCGCGACCGGGAACAATCTCTGGCAATCATTCACCGGTATCACGAACGCCTCGAACTGCCCTACGACCTGCTCTGGGCCGGCTACTACCAAAAGGAGGAAGCGGCCAAGGCTTTGCCGATGCTCAATCAGATCCTCTCGTATCCGACCATGATCTTCGTAGACCGCAGCGGAAGGGTCAGACGCATCCATACGGGCTTTAGCGGTCCGGCCACCAGCAAGTATGAGGCCTTCAAGGCCGATTTCGAAGAATACGTACAGCAACTGCTTTCCGAGAAGACAACCACTTTTTGATCCAAATAAACCCCGCAATTATGTCGACAGATACCAAGTCCTTCCAAATAGCTTACCAGAGCGTCCATGCCGATACCGTCAGGCAGCTGGAAGAACAGCTCGCCCGCGTCGGATTCCGCTTCGAACACCTTGCTTGCCAACAGGCGGACAAGACCCTAAGCCAGCGCGTTCTCGAATCGAAAGCGCGCGTGGTGCTGCTGGTCAGCGACAACTTCCTCAAATCGGCCAACTGTATGGAAGGAGGCCTGGCCATGCTGCAAAAACTCAGCAGCGAGAGCCGCGTCTTTCCGATCGTACTCGACGGCCGCCAGCAAACGGGGGAAGGTGAAACCGAAACCGTCGAGACGCGCTTCGAACGCGTGAGCGACGTCATCCAGTACATGAATCACTGGCAGGATCAATACCTCGACCTTCGCAAACAGAAGCGCAGCGTTTCTGCCGCCGAGGAAGAGGCCCTGAACCAGCGCCTACGCATGGTCCGGACCATCTCTTCCGAGATCGGGGAGTTTCTGCGTCACCTGCGCGTGATCCCACACTATACCCTCGAGGAACTCGAAGACAAAGGCTTCGAGCAGTTCTTTCGGTTTGCCGGCGATGCTCAGGCCCATGCCGCGTACAAGGCCCTGGCCGAAAAGCAGCCGGCCCGGGCCATCGAAAAGGAAGCGAGCAATGGATACACCGTGCTCGAACAGGAAGAACCCGAGAGCGTCGAAACGATGCCGGAGGAAGAGGACGACGATCTTCCGCCCACCGACCTGGGCGACATCCCCGGCCTGAACCTTTTGCCTCAAGAGGAAGAAGAGGAGGCCGATCCCGGTGAGCAATCGCCGGAAGGAACGGAGCAGGAACCCCCCGAATCGACGGAAGAAGCCGACCTCCCGGCCGACTCGCAGGAAGACGAATCGCCGGTCCAGCAAGTGCCGGAATCACCGCTAGCCGAAGCCGGACAGGAAAACGACGAACTGGAAGAACTGTTCCGGGATGAACCCGAGGACGAACCCGTGGCGGAAATCGAAGAGGAAGAGGCCTTCGATCCGGAAGAAGTGCTCGACCAGACCGACGAGCTGCTGGAAGAGGGCGACCTGAAGCAGGCCACCCAGCTCCTGGCCCAAGCCATCGAACGGCACCCCACCAACCAACTGCGCTACCAGTATGCTTTACTTCTGCTAAAAGACGGCCAGCAGATCGACGAAGCCATTCCGCAACTGACCACGATCCTGCAGGAAGAGCCCGAAAACGAGAAGGCCTTGTTCCTGCTGGGCGAACTCGCCGAGGTGCGCAAAGAGTACGAACAAGCCAAGAATTACTACGAGGAAGTTGCGGTAATGAACCCCGACTTTCCCGATATCTTCTTCCGGCTAGGGGCGCTGACCCTGCAGCATTTCCCCCATATGGAAAAGAAGGCCGCCAAATACTTGCGGCAGGCGCTGAAAAAAGACAAGCGCCATGCCGATGCCCACTACTATTTCGCGCTCTTGCAGAACGAACAACTGAACAATCCGGAAAAGGCGATCAAGCACTTTCGACGCACGCTGAAATACAAGCCGGAGCATCCGTTTGCGAATTACGACCTGGCGCTGCTCTACCATCAATTGGGCGAGTGGGAAAAGGCCCAGAAGTACTATCTGCGCGCCGTCGAGATCAATCCGGAGCTCAAAACGCCGGAGAACGACGAAGCTTTCCGCTACCGGACAGAGGCTGAAGAAGAAGTACTTGCAAGCCCGAAAGAGGTGGTGTTCACCGCTCCCCCACCCCTGGAAGAACCGGCGATCGAAGAGGTCCGCCGCATCGAACACCCTTCGGAGTCGGCAGGGATCGTTTTGATCACCGGAGCTACTTCCGGGATCGGGCGGGCGACGGCGGCTCTGTTTGCCGAGCATGGCTACAGCCTGATCCTGACCGGCCGGCGTTCGGAGCGCCTGGAAGATGCCTCCAGGGAACTAGGCGAATCTTACGGAGTTCCGGTGCACACGCTCGGGTTCGACGTGCGCGACTTTGCCTCGACGCGCGAGGCGATCGATCACATCCCCGACGAATGGAAAAAGGTCGATATCCTGATCAACAATGCCGGTTTGGCCAAGGGGCTGGCGCCGATCCATGAGGGTTCGCTCGAGCATTGGGAAACCATGATCGACACCAACATCAAGGGCTTGCTCTATCTGACCCGTTGCGTGTCGCCCGGAATGGTCGAGCGCCAAAGCGGACACATTATCAACATTGGCTCCACCGCCGGTAAGGAGGTCTATCCGAGTGGGAATGTGTACTGCGCCACCAAGTTTGCCGTCGACGCCCTGACCAAGGCCATGCGTCTCGACCTGCATCGCTATGGGATCCGCGTCAGCCAGGTCAGTCCCGGCCATGTGGAAGAAACGGAGTTCGCCCTGAACCGCTTCGACGGCGATGCCGAGCGTGCCAAGATCTATGAAGACTTTCAGCCCCTACGGGCCCGGGATGTGGCGGAGGCGATCTACTTCATCGCCACCCGGCCGGCGCACGTCAACATTCAGGATATCCTGCTGATGGGTACCCAGCAGGCCAACTCGACCACGATCGACCGCAGCGGGCGGCCCGACCGGCAGGAAGAAGAGGATTAGTTCGTCGGATGGAAAAGGGAGCGGATCTCGCCGGCTTCTTCCGGCTTGAGGCGACCGCTCAATACCAGGCGGAACTCCCGGCGCTTCAGGGCGCCGTCGTAGAGTTGCTGCTCTTCCTTGGTGAGCGCAATGACAGGCGGCACTTTCTTGGGCTTGTTGCTCTTGTCGTCGATGGCGACAAAGGTGAGAAAAGCGTCGTTGCATCGCCGGGGATTGCCCCCTTTCATGTCGGCCGCAAACACCTCTACGTACACCTCGATCGAGGTATTGAACGCTCTGGTTACGGTGGATTTGATCGTGATCACATCCCCCATGCGGATGGGTTGCTGGAAGGAAACGGAATCGACCGAAGCCGTCACCACGTAAGATTCGCAATGCTTACCTGCGCAAATACCCGCGGCCACATCCATCCACCTCATCAGGTTGCCTCCCATGAGGTTGTTCAACGGATTGGTGTCGTTGGGCATGATCATTTCGGTCATGATCGTCTGCGAATCGCTTACCTTTTTGCCTTTCGGCCGTTGGTCCTTTCTGGGCATAAGCGGGGTGATTTAGCGGATCATTACTCCTTTCCGGTTTAACAGCGGTATCTGGGTAAAGTTTTCGAGGGAGATGCTGCCCTGTACGAACACGTATTTTTTGTCGTACATATAGTCTTCGTAGGTGAAGCTCACCCAATATTCGTTGGTCAGACCGAATAACTTTACCTGGATCGGTTCGATCAGGTGAGCCTCTTCCCCTCCGATCTCGTCGAAGAAGTGCCGTAATACGGTCGTTTTGACCTTCTCTCCGTTCACCTCCCCGTAGCCCCGCGAATTGATGAGTACATTCTGGATGGGCTCCGCACGGAAATTCAGGATAAAGGTATCCCAAAGATCTTCCTCCTCCTCGGCACGCGGTACAATGGCGATCGCCAGCTGTTCGACCTTGTGTATGGGGATGTCTTTCTTCATGTCAGGCAAAATTTTCCGGATCCTCTTGAAAAGCAAATGAAAAAAGCTCGGCGAAGTGCCGCTTCAGGGCCGGCTGTACTTCCGCTGGCGCAATGGCTCGGCCGAGTTCGCGGGAAAGGGAGGTGACCTCCTTGTCGGCCTCGTCGATACCGCAGGGCACGATATGTTCGAAGTATTCCAGGTCGGTGGCGACGTTGAAGGCAAAGCCGTGCATGGTCACCCAGCGGCTCAGATGTACGCCGATCGCACAGATCTTTCGGTGCGGCCGGCTTCCTTCGGCCGGAAGCCAAACCCCGGTATATCCTTCTATCCGCTGCCCGTGCAAACCGTATTCGGCCAGGGTGCGGATGATGACCTCTTCCAGGTAGCGGACATAGCGGTGCACATCGGTGAAGAAACCGTCGAGGTCGAAGATCGGATAGCCCACGACCTGCCCCGGACCATGGTAGGTGATGTCTCCACCGCGATTGATCTTGTGGAAGGCGATCCCGCGTTGCCGCAGTTCGGTTTCTGAAAGCAGGAGGTGTGCCAGGCTGCCGCTCTTACCGAGGGTATACACCGGGGGATGTTCGCAAAAAAGGAGGTAGTGACGGCGCGGTTCCGGTCGTTCGGCCGAATCCCGGTTGCGCAATTTCCGGTCGACGACGGCACGGTGCAACTCGCTTTGGTAGTCCCAAGCCTTCTGGTATTCGACTCTGCCTAGATCCCGGAAAATCACTTGCTCCATGCAGCCTGTTTGAAAAGAGCCACAAAGGTAGGGATTATTTTTAGGATTGTGTCGATTGGATTGCAATCTCCGCTGATGCCGGGGTGGCGAGCGAGGGGGTAATTGACGTACCTTGCGCCTTACTACTCCAGTCAAGCTCAAGGGATGAAAGATTTGCTCTTTTCCGGGATCTTCCTGTCGGGAACCTTACTCCTGTCGGGACAAACGTCGCTCGACACGGCCGTCAACTTCTCGGTGGTCGACATCGAAGGCAAGCAGCACAAGTTATACGATTACCTCAACGAGGGAAAGTTCGTGCTCATCGAATTCTTCTACACCAACTGCAATCCCTGTATCGGGGGTGTTCCGGCCATCAACCAGGCCTTCGAAGCGTACGGCTGCAACCAGGGGGAGATCTTCTTCTTGTCGATCGACTACGGGAATTCCGATATGGAGGTCGAGCAATACAAGGAAACCTATGGCACCAAGACTCCGGCCGTCAGCGGCCAGGAGGGCGGAGGCAA
>JAGQXA010000563.1 GCA_020436865.1 Saprospiraceae bacterium
ACGATCTCCCAGTTCGTGTACCAGTAGTATTCGTCGGCATGCCGCCGCGTTTGTCCGGCCCAATGCGGAAGGGCATCGTCGATCTCCTTGCGGAACAGCGGGTCGACGAGCATGTCGCTGGGTTGCAGTCCGAGCGACCGCTCGAGCTCGTGCCGGTCTTTTTCCCAAAGCAATAGCTCGCGGTGCTGAAGGGGGATCAGTTGGAGACGATCGGAAGTAAGGATCAAGCGATCTTTCATGGTTATATGTGGTCGACCCAGCCTGGGTACTAAAAGTTTATGCCCTTTTGTCACCTCTGTCACCTCTATCCCAATATCCCCTTCATCTTCCCGATCAGAAAGTCGATCTCTTCGCGGGTGTTGTAATGCGAGAAGGAAAAGCGGATCGTCTTGCGATCGGGTTCGCCGCCGAGGGCTTCCAGTACGTGCGAGCCGGCTTCGGCGCCCGAGCTGCAGGCGCTGCCGCCGGAGGCGCTGATCCCCGCAATGTCGAGATGCAGGAGGAGCAGCTCGGACTTGGCGGAAGGCGGAAAAGACACGCTAAGCACCGTGTAGAGGAAGGGGAATTCCTGTTCGCCGTTGAAGCGAATATCGGTGAAATGGCGCTGCAACTCGCCGGCCAGGTAGCTGCGCAGACCGAGGATGTGGGCCTTCCGCTCCTCCATTTCGCGGCAAGCCAGTTCGAGAGCGGTGGCCAACCCCACGATGCCGGCGATATTTTCCGTGCCCGCCCGCATATTGCGCTCCTGCGAGCCGCCGTCGATGAAGGGTTCGATCTGGTTGTCATTGTTGATGTAGATGAAGCCCGTGCCTTTCGGACCGTGGAATTTGTGCGCTGAACCCGAGCAGAAGCTCAGGTAGGTTTGGCTCAGGTCGAACGGAAAATGCCCCATCGTCTGCACGGTATCGGAATGGAAGAGGACCCCGGCTTCCCGGCAAAGGTCTCCAACGCGCCGGAGGTCGATCATGGTGCCGATCTCGTTATTGGCGTGCATGAGCGATACCAGCGTGTGCCCGGCGCCGGTCTGGATCCGGGCTTCCAACCCGGCATAGTCCATACGGCCAAGTTCGTCGACCGGCAGGCGCTCGACCTGCACTCCGGCCGCCGCGAGCCGGTCGGCGGTGTGCAACACGCAATGGTGTTCGATCGGACTGCTTATGATGCGCCGCACGTCGAGGTCGCGCACCGCATTCTTCAAGGCCATGTTGTTGGATTCGGTCCCGCCGGAAGTAAAGAACACCTCCCCAATCGAAGCTCCGATCAGATGGGCCACTTTCTTGCGGGCTTCTTCCACGGTAGCGCGGGCCTTGCGTCCATCCGCATGGATCGAAGAAGGATTGCCGAAGACGTCGCGCATGACCCGCAGCATCGCGTCGCTGACTTCCTCACTGAGAGGCGTGGTGGCGGCATTGTCGAAATAGACCCTCATGGTTCTTGGTTTATTGGTTTATTGGGGAATTGGTTAATTAGTCCCAATTCCCCAATAAACCAATAAACCAATAAACTAATTCCCCAAGAGCTACGCCCCCTTCAGCACTTCCAGGATATCCGCCTGTATCTTGCGGGCCAGATTGTCGGCGATGACGCTGGAGTGGCTTTCGGTGTAGATGCGGATGATGGGTTCGGTATTGGAGCGGCGCAGGTGGATCCATCCATTCTCGAGGTCGATCTTGAGGCCGTCGACGGTGTTGATCTCTTCCTGGCGGTAGCGGGCTTCGAGCTGGGACAAGAGGCGATCCAGGTCGATTCCCGGGGTCAGTTCCATCTTGTTCTTGGAGATGAAATACGACGGATATTGCCGGCGCAATTGCGAGGCGCTTTTGCCGGAGCGGGCCAGGTGTGTGAGGAACAGGGCGATGCCCACCAGGGCGTCGCGGCCGTAGTGGAGGTCGGGATAGATGACCCCGCCATTACCTTCGCCGCCGATCACGGCGTTCACCTCGCGCATTTTGGCCACCACGTTCACCTCGCCCACGGCGGCAGGGGTGTAGGCGCCGCCGTACTTGAGCGTAACGTCCTTGAGGGCGCGGGTCGAAGACAGATTGCTGACCGTATTGCCCGGCCGGTGTTGCAGAATGTAGTCTGCCACGGCCACCAGGGTGTACTCTTCGCCGAACATATCGCCGTCTTCGCAAACAAAGGCCAGCCGGTCGACGTCGGGGTCGACGGCAATGCCCAGCTGGGCTTTATGGAAGACCACGGCCTTCGAAAGCTCGGAAAGGTGATCGGGCAGCGGCTCGGGATTATGGCTGAAATGCCCGTTGGGTTCGCCGTTCAGCAGCACGTATTCGCAACCGAGCGCATCGAGTAGCGGCGGAATAGCCAGCGACCCCGACGAGTTGATGCAGTCGACCACGATGCGATAAGCCTGCTGGGCGACCTTTTCGGGCTCGACCAGCGGCAGAGCCAGGATCTTCTCGATGTGGCGACCGAGGTAGTCGGGTTTCATCACGTAATCGCCGAGGCTGGTGATCGGCGCATATTCGATGGCGCCGCCCTCGAGCAAGGCCAGGAAGGCGTCGCCGTCGGCCTGCGAGATGAACTCGCCCTTGTCGTCGAGCAGCTTCAGGGCATTCCACTGGCGCGGATTGTGGCTGGCTGTCAGGATGATCCCCCCGCCGGCCCCTTCTTCCGGAACGGCCATTTCGACCGTCGGCGTGGTCGACAGCCCCAGGTCGACGACCGTGATGCCCAGTGCGCGCAAGGTATTGACCACCAGGTTGCTGACGATCTCTCCCGAAATGCGGGCGTCACGACCGATCACCACCTTGGGCGAACGGCCGCGCTGCAGCAGCCAATAGCCGTAGGCGGCGGCGCACTCGACGATGTCTTGCGGGGTCAGGTTCTCGCCGGCCCGGCCGCCGATCGTTCCACGTATTCCGGAAATGGATTTTATCAGAGCCAAGGTAGTACTGTTTGGTCAGAAAATGCGCAAGGCTAAAGCGGCGCTAAAATAGGAAAATCGGGAGGGAAACGAAACTTTTTCCCAGCCGGAAATTTCTTATCTTGCGGCCCCTTATGACCCACAACGACGTCATGGAAAAAGAGTGGTTTACGGCTTGGTTCAACTCGCCCTACTACCATATCCTGTATCAGAACCGGGACGAAGAGGAGGCCAAGCAATTTATCGACGAGCTGCTGAAGTACCTGCAACCGCCCGCCGGCGCGGCCGTGCTCGACCTGGCCTGCGGCAAAGGGCGCTATTCGCGTTATCTGGCGGCCAAAGACCTGTATGTCACCGGGCTCGACATCGCCGACGAGAGCATCGCCTTTGCCCGGCAGTTCGAAACCGCCCATCTGTCGTTCTTTACCCACGACATGCGGCAACCCTTCCGCATCAATTATTTCGACTATATTTTCAACTTCTTTACCAGCTTCGGCTACTTTGCCACGGAAAAGGACCATCGCACGACGGTAGCCAACATCGCCACCGGCCTTCGGCCCGGAGGCACCTTTGTGCTCGATTTCTTCAACTCGGTCAAGGTCGTTCGCGACTTGCGGCCATACGAACACAAGACGATCGGCGGGATCGATTTCGAGCTGCACCGGCGGGTCGACGAAGAAGGGTATATTGTCAAGGAGATCGAGTTTGTCGCCGACGGGCAGCCGCAACGCTTCGCCGAACGCGTCCGCGCCTTTACCCTGCAGGATTTTCAAGCTCTATTTTCCCAGGCCGGACTGCAGATCACGACGACCTTCGGCGACTACTCGCTGGGGGCGTTCGACCCCTTCGATTCCGACCGCCTGATCCTGATCGCCCACAAGCATGTCTGAACTACTTCAATGCGATGAAGCGCTCTTTCGCCTGATCAATGGCGCCTGGCACACGCCCTGGCTGGATGCCCTGCTCCCCTATTGGCGGGAAAAGACGAGCTGGATACCGCTGTACGTCGCGATGGCCGGCTACTTCGCCTACCTTTGGCGAAGCAAAGCGGTGATCCTGCTGCTGGCGATCGTGCTGACGGTCGGCCTGGCCGACCTGATCAGCCACCGCGTGATCAAACAGAGCGTGCAGCGCCCGCGCCCCTGCCGGGAGGAGGCCCTTGCCCCGGACGTGCGTCTGCTGGTGAATTGCGGCGGCGGCTATAGTTTTACTTCCAACCATGCCGCCAACCACTTCGCGCTGGCGGCGTTCCTCTTCGGACTGCTGAAAGACCGGTGGCGCAGGAGCCGCTGGTTATGGGTCGCCTGGGCCGCCACCATTGCCTACGCCCAGGTATATGTCGGCCTGCACTATCCACTCGACGTACTCGGCGGCGGCATTCTGGGATGGGCGCTCGGCTGGCTCGGTTTTCGCCTATACCGGCGATGGGAAGAAAAAAAGGGGAGCTTGCTTAACTTTACAGGCGTATGAACATTTGGCAATACCTCGCGCTTTTCCTGTCGGTCATCCTGGGTGGATTGCTGGCCTTCTACGTGCAGCGGTTCTCCCGGCGCTGGCTGCAGGTCATCCTGTCGTTCAGCGGGGCCTACATCCTGGGGATCACCGTCCTGCACCTGCTGCCCGGGGTCTTCGCCGGCGAAGAGGTCGACGAGCGGATCGGCATCTGGCTGTTGGGCGGCTTCTTCATCCAACTGCTGCTGGAACAACTCTCGGGAGGGGTCGAGCACGGCCACATGCACGCAGCCAAGGGGCCGAGCGCCCGCTTCGCCCTGGCGGTCATGGCGGGCCTGTGTCTGCACGCCTTCATGGAGGGCATGCCCCTGGCCGGTTACCAACAACTGCACGCCCTGCACCATAGCGGACATTCGCACGGACATCAGCACCTCCTGATCGGGATCATCCTCCACAAAGCGCCCGCAGCCTTTGCGCTCGTCACCCTCCTCCTGACTTCCGGATTCTCCCGCTGGGTGACGATGAGTTGCCTGGTGGTCTTTGCCTCGATGTCGCCCCTCGGCTCGGCCTTCGCTTCGCTGCCGTTCTGGAGCGCGGAGGCCCAACACTACCTGCTCGCCCTGGTGATCGGCTCCTTCCTGCACATTTCCACCACCATCCTGTTTGAAACCGACAGCTCCCACCGGCACCGCGTTTCACACCGCAAACTGCTGGCCATCCTGGCCGGCCTGGGCATGGCCCTGGGCACCCTCTACTTCTGATCTGCCTTCCCGGGGCGTAAAAAAAATGCGCGCATGCGCAACCGGATAAATTGGAAATTGTACCTTTCGCAGCGGAGAGCGCCCCCCGCCGATTTGTCAGGTACTGTAAAAATTTTTCTGAGATAGAAAGAGAGCAAATTGGTTTAATTCACTAATTTTCCCCTATTTCCAGAATCTTTCGAATCAGATTATACAAGACGGAAGTATGAAATTTTACTGTACACCCATTACCTGTCTTTTTATTTTGATCTTTCTAAGCGTCGGATCGACGGCCCAAACCACGGTATTACGCGGAGAGATCACCGATGCCGAGTCAGGCGAAACGCTGATCGGCGCCAGTATGCTGATCGAAGGCACGTCTGAGGGCACCACCACCGACTTCGACGGAAATTTCGAACTGCGCACGAAAACCCCGAAACCCTTTACGATCATCGTTTCCTATACCGGCTATCAGGAACTCAATCTGGTGGTCGACGACAATACCGACACCGAGAACATGAAGATCCGCCTCAGTTCCGACGTGTTCGTCATCGAGGGCGTGGAAGTCACGGGGCAACGGGTTACCGATAAGCAAAAGGCCTCGCCGCTAACCGTGGAATCGATGGACGTGCTGGCCATCAAGGAAACGCCTTCCGACAACTTCTATGACGGACTGGGCAGCATGAAAGGGGTCGACCTGACGGCGGCCAGCCTGGGCTTCAAGGTCATCAATACCCGCGGTTTCAACAGTACCAGCCCGGTGCGCTCGCTGCAGATCATCGACGGGGTCGATAACCAGGCGCCCGGACTCAATTTCTCGCTGGGGAATTTCCTGGGCTCGCCGGAACTCGACGTCGTGAAGGTAGACCTGATCCAGGGCGCCAGCTCGCCCTTCTACGGGCCGAATGCCTTCAACGGGGTGATCAGCATGGAGTCGAAGAACCCCTTCTACTTCCGCGGACTGGCGGGTTCGGTGAAGGTCGGCGAGCGCAATCTGGTCGAAACGGCCTTCCGCTTCGCCGAATCGGTGAACAATCGCGACAGCCTGCCCTTTATGGCCTATAAGATCAACTTCTCGTACCTGCGGGCCGACGATTGGGAGGCTGAAAACTACGATCCGGTCTACGAAACCACCCGCGACCAGACCAACCCCGGGGGCTACAACGCCGTCAATGTGTACGGCGACGAGTATTTCCCGGGCAACGACTTTTCGACGGCCCAGCCGTGGACGTACCCGGGGCTCGACATCTATTACCGCAAGGGCTACCGCGAGATCGACCTGGTCGACTACGACACGCGCAACACCAAGGCCAATGCCGCCCTGTACTTCCGCACCAGTCCGAAGAGACTCGACGATTCGCCCGAGCTGATCTTCGCCTCCAGCTTCGGCAACGGCACCACCGTATACCAGGGCGATAATCGCTTCAGCCTGAAAGATATCCGCTTTTTCCAGAACCGGATCGAATTCCGCAAGAAGGACAAGTTTTTCCTGCGGGCCTATTCGACCAACGAGAATGCCGGCAATTCGTACGACCCTTACTTCACGGCGCTCAAGCTTCAGGAAGAGGCCAAAGACAACAACATCTGGTCGCTCAACTATTCGAGCTACTGGAACAACAACATCCGGCCTAAGGCTACTGCGCTGGGTTTCCCGCAACCCGTAGTGACCTTCGACCCAATGACGGGGCAGGTGGTGATCACCTTCGATCAGGAGGGCGCCGACCAGTGGCTGGTCGATTATCAGGATTCCCTTTTCGTTTGGCACGCCCAGTCGCAGGCCATCGCCAACCAGGCTTCGCCGGCCAATCCGAGCACCAAGCCCTTCCTCGAGCCGGGCTCGCCCGAGTTCGAAGAGGCTTTTAATCGCATTACCTCCGCCAAATCGAACGAAGAAGAGGGCGGAACGCGCTTCTTCGATCGATCGGCCCTTTATCATGTCGCCGGCGAGTACGTCTTCACCCCTGCCGTACCGACCCTGCAGAAGATCGTCGTGGGCGGCAGCGGCCGCCTGTATGTGCCCGATTCCGACGGCACCATCTTTACCGATACCGCCGACGTGACCATCACCAACCATGAATTCGGAGCCTATGCGGGCCTGGAGTTCAACCTGATGGACGATCGCTTCCGGATCAACGGCACGGGGCGCGTCGACAAGAATGAAAACTACGACCTGATCCCGACCGTGGCCGCCTCTCTGGTATGGAAACCGCGCCCCAACAACTATTTCCGCCTGTCGTACTCGTCTGCCATCCGCAATCCGACGCTGACCGACCAGTACCTGAACCTCAACGTCGGCCCGGCCATCCTGATCGGCAACCTGATGGGCTTCGACAGCCTCGTGCCGCTGGAGTGCTTCGACGACTACCGCGACGGACTGAACCCCGACGCCCTTTGCTACATCGATGTAGCGCCGGTCAAGCCGGAAAAGGTCAGCGCTTTCGAGGTGGGCTACCGCACGACCCTGTTCAATAGCCTGTACGTCGACGCCGGCTACTACTATAACCGATATCGGGATTTCCTCGGATTCAACATCGGCGCCGACGTCGAACTGAACCCGGCCAACGGGCTGATCGAAGACCTGCAGATCTACCGGGTGTCGGCCAATTCCGACAGTACCGTCACCTCGCAGGGACTTAGTATTGGACTCAACTACTACTTTGCCGATTACTACCAGCTAAGCGGCAACTACTCCTGGAACAAGTTGATCTCCGATGTCGACGATCCGATCGTGCCGGCCTTCAACACGCCGGAACACAAATTCAATATCGGCCTGTCCGGACGCAACATCACCATGAAGCTCGGCAATCTGGTGCTTCGCAACTGGGGCTTCAGTATCAACTACAAGTGGATCGACGAGTTCCTTTTCGAAGGATCGCCGCAGTTTACCGGCATCGTCGAATCGTACACCCTGCTCGACGCCCAACTCAATTACAACCATAAGAAATGGCATACGACTTTCAAGCTGGGCGCCTCCAACTTACTGAACAGCAAGAACTTCCAAACCTACGGCGGGCCCCGCATCGGACGCCTGGCCTATTTCTCGATCACCTACGATTTCAAGAAACTGTAATTCGGATATCAACAAAATCTCTAATTTTATGAAGAACTTGAACTTACTCCTTGCCTTTTTATTTTGCCTTTCCGCCTCGCTGTCGTACGGACAGGATCGCTACCTGGAACCGATCTTCGACGTGGAGGTATCAGGCGATCTCACTTACGCGGTCAATGCCACCATTCTCCTCTTCCCTCTTCTGGGTGAGGCGATTCCCCAGGAATTGAAGATGGACGTGTATACTCCCGATGCCTCCGACACCGAAACCAGCCGCCCTCTGGTGATCCTCTGCCATACCGGCAACTTTCTGCCGCACCCGGATAACGGCAGCACCGGCGGTCTGCGCACCGACTCGGCCGTGGTAGAGATCGCTAACCGCCTGGCCAGCATGGGCTACGTAGCCGCTTCGATCGACTACCGCCTGGGTTGGAACCCGATCGCCACGACGCAGGAAGAACGCGTCAATACGCTGATCAACGCCGCCTACCGGGGCGTGCAGGACGTGCGCTCCTGCATCCGCTACTTCCGGAAAACGGCAGCGGAAGACGGTAACCCCTACGGCATCGATCCCAGCAAGGTGGTCGTCTGGGGCCTCGGCACGGGCGGATACATCAGCCTCAACGCGGCCGTTCTCGACGACTACAACAAGGTGCTGATCCCGAAATTCCTCACCGGTACGCCGCCGAACATCATCCCGATGGTCATCGAGCAGGTCAACGGCAACATCAACGGTACTTCCTATGGGATCGTGCCGATCGGTTCGGGCGCTCCCAACGAGGGCGACACCCTGTGCTACCCGAACTGGGTCGAATACCCTTCCGAGTTCAGCATGTCGGTCAATATGGGCGGCGCCATGGGCGACTCCACCTGGCTCGATCCGGGCGACATCCCCATGATCACCTACCAGTCGCCGGCCGACCTCTTCGCACCCTATGAGTGCGCCGTACTGAGCGTACCTCCGCCCATCAACCTGCCCGTAGTGGACGTATGTGGCGGCGCCGTGGTGCAGTACCAGCAAAGCGACTTCGGCAACAACGACGACTTCGCCGGTATGAGCTGGCCGGGCGACTTTTCTGCCGTGGCCAATGCCCGCAACAATGGCTGGGACGGCCTCTTCCCCTTCCCAACCGCCCTGGCGACCGATAGCGCTCCCTGGGACTGGTGGAACCCGGCGACTAACCCGAACCACGCCACCGGCATCAGCCTGGCGCCCGACATGTCGCCCGAACGCGGCCGCGCCTACGTCGACACCATCATGGCCTACTACGCCCCGCGCGCCTGTGTCGTACTCGATCTCGACTGCAATCTGGTGGGTACCGACGAAGTGCTGGCCAAGGAAGACGTGCAACTGAAAGTAGCTCCGAACCCGGCCACCTCGAGCGTATTGTTCCAGTCTGCCGCCGAGTTCCCGATCCGCGATCTGCTGCTGTACGACCTCAACGGCCGTCTGCTCCAGACCAACCTCCAGATCAACAACAATGCCTTCGAATTGCAACGCGGCGACCTGCCCCCGGGCATCTACCTCGCCCGCCTGCGCTTCGATGAAGGGATCGCTTCCCAGAAGTTGATCTTCCGCTAAGAAATTCAGTTGGCAGAATTGCCAAGGGTGTCAGAGGTGACAGAGGTTTAGTATACCTTTGTCACCTCTGTCACTTTTGTAACCTCTACAACCCTTCTAAAAACTCCATCACATCCACCCCATCCGGATAATCGAACAGGCCGGGCGATTGGGTTTGGCCGAAGGGAATGGTCGTCGAATGGGGGAGGAGGTTCGGTTGGGCGACGATGCATTGGATCTCTTCGCGGTGGACGGCCAGGATGTCCTCGAGAGCGGACAGATCGGTATAGAACTCGTAATGGAGGCTGGCGATGCGCGATTGGAAGGACGGGTCCTCTTTGAGCAGGATGCAGCCATTGGCCAGGTGCGGCACGCGATTGAGGATGTAGAGCGCAAAGTTGTAGTCGAAATTATTCTTGTACTTGGGATGCAGGATGAGCTCGCGGAAGTCGTGCAAAGCTTCGAGCAGCGGCTGGAAGTCATAACCGGCCGGCACGTAGAGCTTGGCGACATTGCGGCAACCGAGTCCGAAGAAGCGAAACACGTCTTTGCCGAGGGCGTGAAGTTCGTCGTGCGTCTCGTGACCGCTCAGCACGGCGATGCCGTTGCGGTTGCGGCGGATGATATGCGGGTACTTGCCGAAATACGATTCGAAATAGCGGGCGGTATTATTGCTGCCCGTGGCGATGACGGCGTCGAAACCCTTCAATTGCGGCACGATCTCGAAATACCCGGCGCTTTCCGGGGCGATGTCGGCCAGGAGCTTCAGCAGGTACGGCAGCAGATAAGCGTCTTTTTCCGACAACTTGATCTGAGCGCGGTGGCCGGCGGCAAAGACGCAGAGCAGATCGTGAAAGCCCACCAATGGAATATTGCCGGCCATGACCAGTCCGACGGTGAGCGGAGCGGCCGGCTCGGGATGATCATAGTGTTCTATCCACCGCTGCAGGGCAGTCGGATCGAGCAGTTTTACGGCGATAGATTCGACCGCCTGCTGCTGGTTTTCCAGGGTAAACCAGGCGTTGTGGTGCTGGCTGCGGTGCATGACCGCCGTCAGGTATTCGTCTTCCTGCCGCAGCCGTTCACCGAGGCTGATCAGGGCGTCAATTCGGGCGCGTACATTCATCGAGGATCTCTTTTAGGCGATCTGCGCCGAGCTCGTGCAGGAGGCGGATATTGCGTTCGGGGATGGCATCGGGATCGCCGTGCGCTTCCACGGCCCGGGCCACACTGTCTTCCCGTAGCAGGTGCAACATGGGGTAAGGAGAGCGGTTGGAGTAGTTCTCCGGACTCTCCGGGCTCGTATCGGCAAACTGATAGTCGGGGTGAAAGGACGCGAGCTGGAACACGCCTTCAAACCCCAGAACCGCGAGCGCTTCTTCGGCCCGGTCGAGGAAGTCGTTGTACTCGGCGAAATCGGTGAGCACAAAGGGATGTACCAGCAGAGTGGTTTCGAGTTGGGTGGAAGGCGTGCGGGCCAGCAGCACCAGCTCTTCGACCAGCGCTTCGAGCAATTCACGCCAATGCCGCGCTTCGCAGAGTACGAAGCGTACCTTTCCTTCGCGGAAGGGGTGGGCGGCAAAGGGGCAGAGCGAATAACCGACGACCAGTTTTTCCACCCAGGCGCGGGTATGAGCGATAGCTTGTGCTTCCATATTAGAGGTCGATGCCGTTGTTTTTGGACTTGCGATCGGACACATAGGTGCGCCAACGCTGCAGGCAGTTCTGAAAATCTTCGGGCAGGGGCGATTCGAAATACACCTGTTCGCCGGTCAGCGGATGCTCGAAGCCGAGTGAACGCGCATGCAGGCCGTGCCGCGGCAAGGTCGCGAAGCAGTTCTGCACGAATTGTTTGTACTTGCTGTAGATCGTGCCCTTGAGGATCTGATCGCCCCCATAGCGCTCGTCGTTGAACAGCGGATGCCCGGCATGCTGCATATGTACCCGGATCTGGTGCGTACGGCCGGTTTCGAGCTGGCATTCGACCAGACTGACATAGTACAGGCGTTCGAGCACCTTGTAGTGGGTGACGGCCCACTTGCCCTGCGAG
The DNA here is from genome assembly GCA_020436865.1 of Saprospiraceae bacterium. Classification (GTDB taxonomy): domain Bacteria; phylum Bacteroidota; class Bacteroidia; order Chitinophagales; family Saprospiraceae; genus JAGQXA01. The sequence goes on from JAGQXA010000563.1 coordinate 11,737, forward strand.
CCGTCGGCGAAGCAGGTGCGCAACAGGCGATTCTTCGGATGACGGCCGATATGTCCGCTGATCGTGCCCTCGTCGGCCTCCGGCTCGCCCCACACCAGGGCGACGTACTTGCGCTGAATGGTATGGTGGTAGAATTGTTTGGCCAGGTGGTTCATGGCGTATTCGGTTTTCGCCACGACCAGCAAGCCGCTGGTGTTCTTGTCGATCCGGTGCACCAGGCCGATCTTGTCGGCATTATTGCCCTTCATGACGGGCAGATCATGGTTCTGAAAATAGTAGGCCAATGCGTTTACCAGGGTTTGGCGATAGTGCCCTACGCCCGGATGTACCACCATGCCGGCCCGTTTGTTGACGATGAGCACGGCCTCGTCTTCGTAAAGCACTTCGAGGGGGATCTGCTCGGGCACGACGCTGACGCCCTCTCCCGGTGGTTTGGGGATGATCACCAGGATCTGATGGCCCGGTTTGACCTTGAAATTCGGTTTGACCTCCTGCTCGTTGACCAGGATCGAACCGGCCCGGATCGCGTTCTGGATGCGGTTGCGCGACACGCGGAACAAACGGTCCATCAGGAATTTGTCGATCCGCACAGGTTCCTGCTTCGGATCGATCACGAACTCGTGATAATCGTAGTATTCGTCGGAATATGCCGGCCCTTTTTTACTTTTTTCCACCAGGTTTTCTTTTCTGTCGCGGTAGAGCGCGCTGTTCATCCTTGCCCTTCCCGCAAAATTAACGCAACTTTCTCACTATCCAAACCCGCGTTTTTTTGCGTTCTTTGATACTCGAATCCCACGCCCCATATCCCATATCCCATATCCCAAATCTCAAATCCAAGAACAATGAACCCACCGATAAGTTTCGATTCCTTCTGCGTGCGCGAATCCGATGACAAGCGCACCACCGCGCCTCACATCCTCCCCATCTACGCCACCTCTTCCTTCGCTTTTTCGTCGATCGAGGAAGGCATCGACATCTTCACGGGCAAGCAGCAAGGGCATGTGTACGGCCGCTACGGAAATCCCACCATCGAGACGGTCGCGGAGAAGATCGCCCGGCTGGAGACGCACGGTCTGTCCGTGGAAGCTCACGGGATCCTCTTTTCCTCGGGCATGTCGGCCATTTCCACCTTGCTGCTGGCCGCGCTGCAGGCGGGCGATAAGATCCTCACCCAGGGCAACCTGTACGGCGGCACCACCGAACTGCTGACCAAGATCTTTGCCCCCTTTGGCGTGGAAACCATCCTCACCGACCTGCGCGACCTGGAGAATGTGGAGGCCCGGCTCAAGGCCGAACCAAAGATCCGAATGGTGTATTTCGAAACGCCGGCCAATCCCACCCTGGCCTGCGTGGACATCGAGGGTCTCGCCTCCCTCGCGGCCAAATACGGCGCCTGTAGCGTGGTCGACAATACCTTTTGCACGCCCTACCTGCAACAACCCTTCCGATACGGGGTGGACTTCATCGTGCATTCCACCACTAAATACCTCAACGGGCACGGTAACTCCATTGCCGGTATCCTCATCGGGCGCGATCCCGAATGGATGCGCAGCAAAGCCTGGACCGCCATGAAACTCGCCGGCACCAACGCCAATCCGTGGGACGCCTGGCTGGTGCACAACGGCCTCAAAACCCTGCCCCTGCGCATGGATCGCCATAGCCGCAACGCCCAGGACCTGGCCGAACGCCTGGAAGCGCATCCGGCCGTAGCCCGGGTCAATTACAACGGACTCCCCTCCCACCCCGATCACGAACTGGCTGTTCGGCAGATGAGAGACTTCGGCGGTATGCTGAGCTTCGAGCTCAAAGGCGGACTGCAAGCCGGGATCGAATTGATGAAACAGATCAAATTTTGTAAATTAGCTCCAACCCTCGGCGACGTCGACACGCTTATCCTCCACCCGGCTTCCATGTCGCACCTCAATATCCCTCGCGAAGTGCGCGAACAAAACGGCATTACCGACGGACTGATCCGCGTATCGGTCGGACTGGAATCCGTGGAGGATATCTGGGCGGACCTGGGTTCTGGATTCTAGATACTGGATGCTGGATGCTGGATTAGTAACGAAAAAACATCGGAAAATGAAGCCGTTTTCCACCCTACTCGCTGTGCTCGCAGCAGGCTGCTTGAGCGCGCAATCCCTTCAATTTTCGAACATGGCCTATAACCACAATCTGGTCGACACCTGCGGCAACGCCAAGTGGGGAGCGGGCGTGAGTTTCATGGACTTCAACGGCGACGGGCTCGACGACCTGACGATCGGGACCGCCGCCGGCCTGCCGGTGATGTTCTATGTGA
>JAGQXA010000564.1 GCA_020436865.1 Saprospiraceae bacterium
GACCCAGCGCGAGCTTGCCGCCCAGATTGAAGTAGTAACTGCGCGCCAGCTGATAGTCGAACCCGCCAAAGCCCAGAGGGGTCTCCAAAAGGTTCACCGCCGAAAATCCAGCCTCGAGCCACTCTCCTTGATAATAGATCCCGGCATGTGCCGTCGGAGCGGAGGTCGATTCCTTGCCCACCGGCAGTAATTGGTCGTTGTGATCGATCTGCCCGCCTTCGTAATCGCCGCCCGGCGTCAGGATCTTGGCGCCGTCCAGGCTATATTGCAGATACCCCGCGCTCAGCCCGAACGAAAGGATGCCCTTCGCGCCGACCGGTATCTGGTAATTGTAGGCCAGCGAAAAGGCCAGCCGCTGTTCGGCGCCGAGCTGATCGTTCTCGAAGGTCATGCCGAGCCCGCCGCCCACCAGGTATAGCGGCATGTGCACGTTCACTTGCTGCGTCTGGGGGCTGCCCTGCAGGTTTACCCACTGCCAGCGCGACACGCCGGTAATGCTCAAGGTGTGGTCCAGCCCGGCATAGGCCGGATTGAACCCGAACTTGTTGAATAAATACATGGAATACTGCGGCGCCTGCTGGGCAACTCCCACCGTCAAGGTTCCGCAAAAGATCAGTAACGTAAAAAGTCTATTCATTCCAGATAATTGTGATCAACGTCATTCCACACTCAAACTCACTCTCAAGTCTCAAATCTCAAATCATATTTACATAACTTCAATTCGCGCCCACTAATTGTTTAAGCGCGGCCAGACTTTTCACCGGCTGCCGGCAAGCGTACTGTTCGCACAGATAGATCAGCGTCTCGCGCTTCTGCCCCTTACCTTCCAACAAGGGAAACCCGGTCGATCCTTCGGGCGCCGCCATCAACAGCGTCTGCGGCAGATACCAGGCGTTCACTTCGTCGGCCCGTTCTTTCCACTCCGGCCCGACGATCGCAATTTCCCGCAAGGGGTACACTTCCCGCAACAAGGCCGAAGCCCAACGGCCGAAGGAACCGGGGTACTTTCCAACCGCCGCGCTCACCTTGCCGAGCATATCAGCGGCCAGGTCCCGGTAGTCCGCCCGATCGAACAGTACCGCCAAAAGCTGCAGGTTTCCGGCCATCGTGGAATTGCCGGCGGGCACGGCGCCGTCGTAAAGGTCCTTTTTGCGCAAAGGCAGATCGGCCTGCTCCGAAGAAGTAAAATAAAACATTTTTGCGGTAGGGTCGAGAAAATGATCGAGTACCAGGTCGCTCAGGCGCTGTGCCTGATGTAAGTACTCTTCCCGGAAACCGATGCGGTAGACCTCCAGCAGGGCGGCGATCAAATGGGCGTAGTCGTCGAGGAAAGCCGGATATTGAGCCTTGCCGTCCTTATAGGTATGGTAAAAACCTTCCCCCTCCTCTCTCCGGAACTTTCGGAGTAGAAAGTCCAGATTCCGTTCGGCCCGGTCGCGGTACTCCGTCCGCCCCAGGGCCACGTAAGCCCGGGCATAGGCGATCACCTGCAAGGCGTTCCAGCTGAGAAGGATCTTATCGTCGAGGCCGGGCCGTACCCGACCGGCGCGGCGAGCCAGCAGCTTTGTCCGCGCCGCATCCAAGCGTTCCTGCAAAACGTCCGGGGCGAGCTGCATCTGAGCGGCGTATTCTTCCAGGCGGTGCGGCCGCCACAGAATGTTCTTCCCTTCCCAGTTGCCCTTTTCCGTCACCCCGTAGAAGCCATTGAACAGCGCCGCCTCATCGCCGAGTACCGCCTCAATCTCCGGTTGCTCCCACACGTAAAACTTGCCTTCCTCTCCTTCCGAATCGGCATCGAGGGCCGCATAGAAGCCTCCTTCCGGATGGGTCATTTCTCGCTCGATAAAGGCGAGGGTTTCCTCGATGGCGCGACGGAATAGTTCCTTCCCCGTCTGCTGGTAGGCCGCCGACAACAAGCTTACCAGCAGCGCATTATCGTAAAGCATTTTCTCGAAATGGGGGATCAGCCAGGCGCGATCGGTCGCATAGCGGGCAAATCCGCCGCCCAACTGGTCGTAAATGCCGCCGCCGATCATTTTCTCCAGCGAAAATTCAACCGCCTCAAGGGCTTGCGACTCGCCGGCGAGCAGGCCGTAGTCGAGGAGGTACTGCAGCGACATCGTGGCGGGAAATTTGGGCGCCCCCCCAAAGCCGCCGTCTTTCCGGTCGAACTGCTCGAGCAGCCGCTGAAAGATCTGTTGCGTCAATTGTTCTCCCAGGCCGTTGTCGGGCTGATCCGGGCCGAACTGGTCGCGAAAGAACGTAGCGTCGGCCTGGCCGGCGAGGTCGAGGAGGCGCCCGGCCTGCTCTTCCACGACTTCGCGCTGCTCGCGGTACGCGGCCGACATTCGCTGGAGCACTTGTGGCCAGGAGGGGCGGTTGTGAGCCGGCCTCGGCGGATAGTAGGTGCCGGCAAAATAGGGCTTGCCCTCGGGCGTCAGAAAGCAGTTCAGCGGCCAGCCGCCCGAACCGTGGATGGCCTGACAGGCATCCATGTAGATCTGATCGACATCGGGTCGCTCTTCGCGGTCGACCTTGATGTTGATGAAATGCTCATTCATGAATGCCGCGATCGATTCGTCTTCGAACGACTCGCGTTCCATCACATGACACCAGTGACAGGTCGAATAACCGATGCTGACCAAAACGGGTTTGTCTTCCGCCCGGGCGCGCTCGAAGGCCTCCGGCTTCCAGGCGTACCAATCGACGGGATTGTGAGCGTGTTGCAGGAGGTAGGGACTGGTTTCGTACTGCAGGCGGTTCGGCATCGGCATCGGCTTGTTTTAGGAATAACCTTCCCTTGCGGAAAATGTTCTCGCCGCCTACTTGCAGAGCAACGCGGCCAGGAGGGAGCCGTCGAATTCGGTACCCTCGGCGGCCCGGGTCAGCTGCTCGCGGGCACGGTCGACGGGCTCCAGAGGAATGCGCTTCCGCAGGAATTCCTGACCTGAGCGTCCGACTGCCGAGCGGAGCAAGCGCATCGTCCGACGCTTCAACTCAGCCGAACCGGTCAGCCGGTAGGCCGCGTACAGCTCGTTCAGGACCGCCGCGGGCACCCCGCCCCCTTCCAGGAGTTGCAGGGCCAGGCGCAGTTGCTCTTCCCGATCGCTCGACAGCATTGTACGCAGGCGTTCGAGCGAGGCGGGCTCA
>JAGQXA010000565.1 GCA_020436865.1 Saprospiraceae bacterium
AGTGTCGTTCGACGATGTAGATCCAGGAATCGATCAATACGGCAGGATCTACGGGCCGGTCCAGTTCGATCCGGCTTTGCAGCAGGTCGGCCGTGCTGATCCGGCCGTAAGCCAGGGGAACCTGCCTCTGCCAGTCGTAGGAGTTCGGAGAGTAGAACCCCAGTTGCGTGCCGGGAAATAAGCCCTGCAGACGTCCGGCCTCCAGGGTAAGCGTACTCCGGTTCTGAAAGGCATCGGCCGCCAGGCGATAGTAGTTCTTCGGTGCGAGCACCTGTCCGCCGAACACTTCCAATTGCAGCGAACCTTCGGCCTGCGGCTGCTGGCGTGGCGTCCACTTGCCCATAAGCAGCCGCACGCGGTCGAAGAGGACTTGGTACGATTCGCCCGATCCACGATCGGTGAGGGCCTGGCAGAAAGCGTAGGTCAGCGAACCGGCCCACTCGCCTTCGGGGGTCTGAATTTCGTGGTTGAGCTGTTGAGCTCCGGAGCCGAAAAAGGCCACTTGCGAGGCCTGTCCGCCGGATCTGCCCTCTTCTTCCAGAAAGGGGTTTGCGTCGACGATCAGTTCTGCCGGCTGCAGGCTGTTTTCGGCCATGATCACATCGGTGCCTCGCGCCGAGCCCATGCCGCGCAGCCCCGTACCCGAGTGGCAGGAATCGAGGAGGGCCAGGAGGTGGCCCCGTTTGCCCAGTTTTTTGCGGACTTTCTCCAGCATGCTTCCGAGTTCTTCATCGCGAATGAGGTTCTCGCCTTCGTAGACCCCTTTCTGGTAATAGAGGGGCGAGTCGTAGGGTACGATGGCCTCGTCGAATCCGTCGAGCTCGTCGCCGTTGTCGTCCCACACCTGTTGCCCGTGCCCGGAGAAGTGGAAAACGGCCAGGCCGCCCTTTTTTGCCTTGCCGAGTAGGTGTTCTTCCAGTGCCCGCAGGATGCCCGCCCGGGTCGCGTCGGCATCCTGTAAGAGGAAGATATTTTCCGGAAGGAAGCCCTGTCGCAGCAAGGCGTCTTTGAGGAGTACGGCATCGGCGTCGGCGTGCAGGTCGCCCCAGCGGCAGTCGTCGCAATACCGGCTGACGGTGACGACCAGGGCGATCTTGGGCGGCTCGGCGGGAGGCAGATCAAAACATGTCTGCAACAACCATGAAAGAACGAGTAGGTGCATATAAACCTGGTTATGGAGTTGTGGCGGTTGGCGGTCGATCTTCTTGGCCAATAAAGTCGTCGAAATTTTCCGGTGTGATCACCGAAAACTCACTATTAGGGTATGCCTTGATGAAAGACTGCGGAACCCGGACTTTCCCAACCCTCCATTTGAACTCGAATGCGTGCAATTTGCCGTCAAATTCTTCTACATAGTCGATCTCCTGTTGTGTGGTGGTCCGCCAGAAAAAGGAATTGTAGTTCAGATCTGTGTACGAGTTGCGCTTTCGGCGTTCTGCGAGCAGGAAGTTCTCCCACAGCGCGCCCGTATCTTGTCTTAGGTCGAGAGGGTTGAAGTTCTTGATAATAGAATTTCGGATGCCATTATCGTAAAAATAGATCTTCCGGCCTTTCTTGATCTCATTGCGTGCATTTCTGCTAATGGAAGGGAGGCGGAACAGGACGAAGGTCTGCTCCAGAAGGTCTATGTACCTTTCGATCGTTTGGGGATCAGCGCCCACGAGCTGTGCCACCTCATTGTAACTCACTTCGTTTCCCAATTGCAGGGCCAAGGCTTGCAGCAACTTTACCAGGAGGGAAGGCTTCTTGATCTGGTCGAGTGCCAGTAGGTCTTTGTACATTAGTCCGTCGCTGAGATCGGCGAGTACGTTCTGGGCGTGTCGGAGGTCGCTTTTCACAACCTCCGGATAGTAGCCGAATATCATGCGATGCTCCAGCAAGGATCGTTCTGCCAGATAGCCGTGGTAGTCGCTCATTTCCACAAAAGAAAGTGGGAAAAGCCGGAACTCCCGTTTTCTGCCCACCAGGCTTTCCTTGATCTCGGCAGCCAGGTCTAAGGAAGAAGATCCGGTAACGAGCAATTGAACATTTGGAAGGTGGTCGGTGATCAGCTTTAAGGTTAGTCCGGCATTGTGGAGGCGCTGAGCCTCGTCGACGACGACCACTTCTTGCTGCCCGATCACGGCTTTCAACCGGGCAAGAGAAATATTCTCCAAGAGCGTACGGGTGGCCGGGTCGTCGCCTGTTAGCCACATCGTGTCCCGCCCTAGACGAGTAGTTATCTGTTCTATCAGTGTTGTTTTTCCGACCTGTCGCGGCCCGATCAGGATGATAGCCTTCTTGCGGTCAAGCCAGGAACGGATAACCGGTTCCAGAAGTCGCGGAAACATGTTTTCTTATAAAAATAGAATATTTATTGATTCAAATCAAAAAAATAGATCAAATTTTTCGATTTGAATGAAAATTCAAATGAGGATATCTCCTTTCAATGCCGCTGCCAACTGCTACGCCACCAGCACAAAGGCCCATATCGATTGCGCTCGCCCAGGACCATAGGATCATCAGGCCCATGGCCCCCTCACCCCACTACCGCAATGCACTTCAGCTCGATCGCGATCGGCGTGGGCAGCGAATCGATGCCGACGGTGGTCCGGCAGGGCTGGTTATCCTTAAAGTACTCGGCGTAGATCTGATTGTAGGTATGGAAATCGCGCTGCATGTCGGTGAGGAATACGGTGACGTCGACCAGGTCTTCCCATCGGGCGCCGGAGGCTTCGAGCACGGTGCGCACGTTGCGAAATACCGAGTGACACTGCGCCGCGAAATCGAACTCGGTGAAGTTGCCGGC
>JAGQXA010000083.1 GCA_020436865.1 Saprospiraceae bacterium
CCTTTGCATCCTTTGCATCATTCCCTCCTCAGCGACTTCACCGGATCGGCCAGGGCAGCTTGCAGGCTTTGGAGGCCGAGGGTCAGCAGGGCAATGCAGATGGCAATTCCGGCCGACAGGGCAAAGACCCACCAATGGAGATCGATCCGGTAGGCGAAATGGTCGAGCCAGGCCCGCATGAAATACCAGGCGAGGGGAAGCGCGATCGTCACCGCTATCAGGATCAGCTGCAGGAAGTTCCTGGAAAGCAAACCGACGATATCGAGGGCAGAAGCGCCCAACACTTTTCGGACGCCGATCTCCTTGGTACGCTGCTCGGCCACATAACTGGCCAGGCCCAGAAGCCCCATGCAGGAGATGAAGATGGCCCAAAAGGCGAAAATGAGGGCGATCTTGCCCAGGCGCTGTTCGGACTCGTACATCCGGGCAAATTCGTCGTCGAGGAAGCTGTAGGAGAAGACCTGCCCCGGCGCCATTTGGCGCCAGTTGTTCTCCAGGGCGGCCAGCACTTCCCTGCTGTGGGCGGCTTCGTATCGCAAGGCCATTGAACCGGTCGATCTGCCGATGGTCATGCCCAGCGAGCCGATGCTTTCGCGCAGGCTGGCAAAATGAAAGTCTTTTACCACTCCGATCACGGTATACCCGACGAAGTCGTCCTGTCCGCTCGGCGCCCGAAAGTCGCCGGCGATCGTGTAGACCTTTTTGCCGAGCGGATCGGCTTCATAGCCGAAGTTCTTGGCGGCCGTTGCATTCAGCACGATGGCGAAACTGTCGCTGGGCATGGCCGGATCGAAGAAGCGTCCCTTTTCCAATTCAAGTCCCATGGTGCGCGCATAGTCGAAATCGACCCGCCAGGATTCCATGTTCACCGAATTGTCGACCCGGAATTCGGGCGTGGTGGAATAGGTCGTGTTGCTCCGGCTCGACTCCACCGGCAGGTACGACGAGATCGCCACGCTCTCCACACCGGGCGCCTTCTGCATTTCTTCCTTAAAGGGCAGCAGGTTGTTTCCCAAGCCATAAGCATCATGCAAGATCACCACCTGTTCTTTTTCGAACCCCAGTTTCTTCTGCTGGATAAACCGCAGTTGGTAGTAAACTAACAGGGTACCGGTAATGAGTACGGTGGAGGCTATGAACTGGAAGATCACCAAAGCACTGCGCAAGCTGCCCTTCCCGCGACCCTCGCCGGTCGCAGCCCGCAGCATCCGCAGAGGCTGAAATCCGGACAGGAAGAAGGCCGGATAAGCGCCGGCCAACAGGGTAATGGCGGCCGTGGCAGCCAGCAGCACGAGAACGACGCCGGGAAAAGCCGCCGGAAAGGAGATCTGCCGGCCGGTCAGATCGCGAAACCAGGGCAGCGCCAGGTAAGTCAGCACGATCGCCACCCCCATCGATAGGGCCGTCATCACCAGCGATTCGCTCAGAAACTGGCCGATCAAGGCGTTGCGGCGGCTTCCGAGCACTTTCCGCACACCGATCTCCTTGGCGCGTTGGGCCGAGCGGGCGGTGGTCAGGTTCATGTAGTTGATACAGGCGATCAACAAGATGAAAAAGGCGATCGCACCGAAGATCCACACATACTGAATACTGCCATTGGGCTCCGCCTCATAGTCCAGATCGGAGTATAAATGAATGTCCTCCAGGCGCTGCAGATCGATGATCGCATATTGTCCGGTACCTTCGAAATCCTTCAGGCTCATCCCGAGAAACTGCTGAGCGGTGATCGCTACTTTCTCCTGCGAATAAGCGGCAAACTTGGTCTGAAATTCGTCGAACCCGACATCCTCGGCCAAGAGCAGATAGGTCAGGAAGTTGTTGCTCATCGCCCAAAAGGGCGGATCGGAGGCGATTTCTTCATTCCCGACCAACGAAAGCAACAGATCGGCCTTGAAATGCGTATTTTCCGGTAGGTCTTGGTAGACGGCCGTCACCTTCCATTCCTCCCGGTTGTCGAGCACCAGCGTTTGCCCCAGGGCGGCTTCGCTGCCGCCGAAGTACTTTTCGGCTGCGCTTTCCGAAATGGCCATTTGATGGGGCCCCGCCAGACACTTGTCGGGATCGCCCGCGATCACCGGCGTCGGAAAAAGCCGAAAGAAGGAGCTATCGGCCGATAACACCTGCTCTTCCTTGAAGTTCTGCTCGTCATCGCCCTGGCGCTTGACCACATAGGCGCCGTAGTTGCGCAAACGGCAGAAGGCCTCCACCTCCGGCAAATCCTTCGCGCAATCCGGACCGACGATCGATCCGGTCACCGCCATCTGCATCAGGCTGTTCCCGAAGTTGATGTCGGCATACGGCCGTACGATCCGCTCCGAATTCGGGTTCCATCGCTCATAGCTCAGCTCGTGGCGAACAAAAAGCAGGATCAACAAACAGGCGGCGATCCCTACCGTCAACCCCAGGAGGTTGATCAAACTGGCCCCCCGGTTCTTCTGCAGCGTCCGCAGGGCGATCTTCAGGTTGTTGCGTACCATAATAGTTATTTGGTGTACTGGTTTATTGGGGAAATCTGGGCCAGGGGACCGAGGGCCATTTGGCATTTGCTAGAGAGGGGGGACCTCTACGAGGTCCTCCGGTGCTCCTTCGGAGCAGGGTTTCTCGATCAGACCCTAGCGCTTGCCCTCTGTATCCTCTGTATCCTCTGTATCCTTTGTAACCTCTGTAACCTTTGTAACCTCTGTATCACTCCCTTTTCAACGATTTCACCGGATCTGTCAACGCGGCCTTGATGCTTTGGAAGCTCACAGTAAAGATCGCCAGGGTCAGCGCGAGGCTACCGGCCAGGACGAAGGCCCACCAGGGGACGTTCACGCGATAGGCAAAATCCTCCAGCCAGCGATCCATCAGGTACCAGCCGAGAGGCAGGGCGATGAATAATGACAGAAGGACGAGCTTCAGAAATTCCCGGGACAACATGGCGGTGATCTGGAAGACCGAAGCGCCGAGCACCTTGCGAATGCCGATCTCCTTGGTCTTCTGTTCGGCGATGAAGGCCGACAACCCCAGCAGTCCGAGGCAGGAAATGAACAAGGCCACCAGGGCAAACCACTTCGACAGGGCGCTGGTGCGTTGTTCGCTGCGGTACATCTCCAGGTAGCGGTCGTCGAGGAAATCGTAGCGGAAGGGATGTCCTTGCGCAAAGGCGCCGAAGAGTTTGCGCGTAGCGGCCAGCACCTCGTCGGTGCGCCCGGGTTCGATGCGCAGCAGGCTCATCCCGGTTTCCGAGGGCATGTTGGCGATGATCAGCGGCGAGATCGAGGTATGTAGGGAACTAAGGTGAAAATCTTTGACCACCCCCACGATGGGCCCGCTGACGCCCCAGAATTCGAGTCGTCTGCCGAGCGGGTCGTCGAGCTTCATGGCGCGGGCGGCGGTTTCGTTGATCAGAAAGCTCATGGAATCGATCGAGAGCAAGGGCGAAAAGTCGCGGCCGTCGGCCAGCGGTATTTCCATAGTCTGCAGGAAGTACTCGTCGGCGATCATCACGTGGAAGAGCAGGCCGTCGTCGGGCGCCATGCCTTCCCACTTGGGGTCGCCGGTTTGCGACCCGATGGAGAGCGGATTGGCGTCGGCATAGGTCACGCGCTGCACCCCGGGAATGCGGAGCAGCTCGGTCCGGAAAGTCTCCAAATCCTCGCTGGCGCCGGGCGGCGTCCGGAAGTACAGCACGTTCTCCTTGTTCAGCCCGAGGTGTTTGTTCCTGATAAAATCGACCTGGCTTCTGACGACCAGCGCGCTGACGACGAGCAGCGTAGACAGGGCGAACTGGAAGACCACGAGGCCGCGCCTCAATTGACTGCCGCCGAACTGACTGCTGCGGTCGCCCTTGATCACATTGGCAATGCGGAACGACGAGAGGAAAAAGGCAGGATAGCTGCCGGCCACCAGGGCCGTGAGCAGACCTACGACGGCGATCAGCCCCCATAATTCCCAACTACTCAGATCGATCGCCAACTCCTTACCCGACAGCTCCTGAAAGAACGGCAGCAGCGACCGCGACAATACCACGGCCAGGGTCAGGCTGATCGCCGACACGAGCGCGGCTTCGAGCAGGAATTGAGCCACCAGCGCGCCTCGGCCGGCGCCGACCGTTTTGCGGACGCCCACTTCCTTCGCGCGGCGCGAAGCGCGGGCCGTAGCCAGGTTCATGAAGTTGATGCAGGCGATCAGCATCAGAAAGGCGGCGGCCAGGCCAAACAAGCGGACGTACTCGATCCGCCCGCCGGCTTCCCTGCCGTTCTCGAAGGCGCCGTGCAGGTACATCCGCTCGAAAGGCTGCAAAATGAGATCGAGGTCCTCGGCGTATTCATTGTTCTCGCTCACGGCCTTCTTCATCTTTTCTGCCAGGACGGCCGCATCGGCTTCTTTCCCAACCTTTAACAGGATGCGGGAGTCGAAATTTCCCCAGGGGAATCCGTTCATGTCCGGCGGATGTTGCTCATCCAGGCTCAACACAAAATCGAAATCCAGCGAAGAGTGAGCCGGAACATCGGCAAAGACGCCGGAGATCCGGTAGTCCGGCCGCCCGTTGATCGTCACGCTCTTCCCAACGGCCTTTCCCTGCCAGCCGTTGCCGAACAGCTTACCGGCAAGGTCGGACGAAATGGCCACCGAGTTCGGTTGGGCGAACAGGTCGGCGCCGTCGCCCTCCAGTACGGGGAAAGACAACAACCGGAAAAAGCCCGCAGTGGCAAAGATCCCGTCTGCGAGGTAGCCCCGGTCGTCGATCTTGAATTCCTTCTGGTTGGTGGGGTCGTAAGCGCCGATGTCTTCGATCTCGGGATAGTTCTCCGGCAGGTAGTCCAGAAGCGGATAAGGGGTCGTTTCCCAGGTGCTCACGCCCGTCTCCCCCGGCAGATTGGCCAGGATGCGGTACAGGCGATCGCCCCCGGCATGAAAACGGTCGATCTTCAGCTCGTCCTGCACCCAGAGCAGGATGAGCAGGCTGACGGTCAGGCCAACCGACAGACCCAGGATGTTGATCAGCGAGTATCCTCTTTGACGGAGGAGATTGCGCAAGGCCATTTTGAGGTAGTTGGTGAGCATGTGCTTGTTTTTTCTGTTAGAGGATCATTCGCTGCGCAACGATTCGACCGGGTCCGACCAGGCCGCTTTCAGGCTCTGGAAACTTACCGTCAGTAGGGTGACCACAAGGGCGGCCAAACCGGCGGCCAGGAACACCCACCATTCGATCCCGGTGCGATAGGCAAAGTGGTCGAGCCATTTGGTCATGATAAAGTAGGCCAGCGGGGAGGAAAGCAGTAGGGCCAGCACGACGAGCTTCAGGTAATCTTTCGACAGCAGTTGCACAATACCGACCGTAGAGGCGCCCAGGACCTTGCGGATACCGATCTCCTTGGTGCGCTGCTCGGCGGCGAAGACCGACAAACCGAACAAGCCGAGGCAGGAGATCAGAATGGCCATCAGGGTGAAAGCGCCCACGATGCGCGAGAGGGTCCGCTCAGTCTGATACAAGCGGGCGATGTCGGCATCGAGGAAGGAGAATTCGAACGGCAGATCGGGCAGTAGCTTCTGCCAAAGCGCCTCCACTTTCGACATCAGGACCGGATAATCGTCGGTCTGTACGTCGGCAATGAGGTTGCGGAAGTCGGCCGGTGCGCCGGCGGTCACCATGAACGGGCGTAGTTCGGCGCCGAGGGTCTGATAGTGCACATTCTCCATGACGCCGACGATGGTGGCGGTGATGTGCTGGTTCTCAAAATCGCTGTGCAATACCTTACCGGGCGCTTCCTCTGGGCTGTACCCCAACTCTTCCAGGGCTTTTTCATTGACCACCACCAGGAGGTCGTTGTAAGAAACGGCCGTGTCGGCCCGGGTCAGCGACCGGCCCGCGAGGAGGTCGATCTGCAGGGTTTGAAAGAAATTCTCGTCAACCCCGGTCATCTGAATGTCCACGGCACTGCTCATCGAGCCGCCCTCCTTGTACAGGGGAATGTCGCTGACGAGCGATTGCCCCGGGGCCTTCTCCATCCCGGTGGCCGCTCCGATCTCGGGAATCCGCAATAGCTCGCTCCGGAAGGTTTCCAGCTTCTCCGATGCGCGGGCATCGTGGAAGGGAATGACGATCTTCTGCTCTTTGTCGAAGCCGAGGTCCTTGTCGAGCAAATAGTTGAGCTGCTGGCGGATGATCAACGCTCCGATGATCAGCACGACCGATATGGTAAACTGACTGACCACCAAGCCTTTGCGAAACATTTCGGCGCCGCTCCCGCCACTCGCCCGGCGCAGCCCGCGCAACACGCCGGCCGGCCGGAAACCCGACAGATAGAAGGCCGGATAACTACCGGCGATCAACCCGGTGGCCAACACCAGGAGCAGGGCGAAACCCAATCCTTTCCAGCCTGGCGTCCATTCGAGCGCTTCCGGCAATCCCATCAGGTTGTTCACCAGCGGCAGCGCCAAACGCATCAGCGGAAGGGCCAGGCCGACGGCCAACAGGGTCAGCAGGAAGCTCTCGCCGAGGAACTGCCCGATCAGGGCGGCACGCGGCGCGCCCACGGCCTTGCGTATACCGACTTCGCGGGCGCGCCGGATCGAACGGGCAGTGCTCAGGTTCATGAAATTGATGCAGGCCACGAGCTGAATGAATCCGGCAATGAGGAGCAAAATGCGGAGGAACGTACTGCTCGTATTGGTCGACTGGTCGGCGTCCAGACCGGTGTTGGTGTGGATCTCGGCCACCGGCTGTAAGTGAAGTACTTTTTTGATATTGATCTCGGCAAACTGCTCGGCCCCGTGGGTTTGCAGGAATTCGGGCAAACGGGCTTCGACGGTCTGCGGGTCGGCCCCGGGGCGCAGGCGCACATAACCGTAGATGAAGTTGTTGCCGGCCCAGGAATTGTTGTTCCGGACGTATCCGCCGATCCCGCCCGAGTTCATCGAGACGAAGAATTCGGGCTCCAGATGGCTTCTGCCGAGGCTGTGGTCGTACACCCCGGTCACTTTGAAATCCTGCTCGCGGGAGGCGCCGCCGATGGCGATGGTCTGCCCGATCGCCGCCTCGGCTCCGAAGATCTTACGGGCCAGTTTGGCGGAAAGTACGGCCGAGAAGGGTTCATCAAGCGCATGCGGTGCATCGCCGGCCACGAAATGATAGTCGAACAGGCGAAAGAACGTGCTGTCGACATAATATCCTTTGGTTTCGTAAAACACCTTCTCTCCGTGGCGGATGAGGTTTTGCTCGATCGCGGGATGCGAGCAGACGCGCGCCGCCAGCTCCACTTCCGGAAAATCCTCCTGCATGGCCGGTGCGATCGGAGGGGAACAGGTGGCCATGTGCATCGTCTCGCCGTCATCCGAAAGGTTCAGATCGCTGATGATGCGATAGAGGTTTTCCACCCCGGCATGATGCCGGTCGTAGCTCCGATGGTGCTGCACATACAGAAGGATGTACAGGCAGCAGGCCGTTCCGAGGGTCAGACCAAAGAGGTTGATCGCGCTGAAACTCTTGTTTCTCCACAACTGACGGAAGGCGATCTTTAGGTAATTTCGAAGCATGACAGAAGGGTTTTGATTTGGTTATTCGCTGCGAAGGGATTCGATCGGATCGGCCAGGGCCGCTTTTACTCCTTGTAGTCCGACGGTCAGCAGTCCCACCAACACGGTGGCCAGGCCGGCCAGGGCAAACACCCACCAGCTCAGTTCGGTGCGGAAGGCAAAATCCGCAAGCCATCGATCGGCAAAGTAGTATCCGACGGGCAGGGCCACCAGGAACGCCAAACCCGACAATTGCAGAAAATCGCGCGAAAGCAGGCGCACGATCCCGCTCACCGACGAACCCAGGACCTTGCGGATCCCTATTTCGCGGGTGCGGCGTTCGACATTGAAGGCAGTCAATCCGAACAGCCCCAACAGGGCAATGAAGAGCGTCAGCAGGGTGGCATAAAAGATGGTTTGTCCGAGTCGCTGCTGCTCGTCGTATTGCTTGGCAAAGTCATCGTCGAGGAAGGAATAGCGCATCGGATGGTTGGGTTCCACCTCCTTCCAGAGCTGCTGCACGGCGGCGATCGTAGCCGAAAGATCGGAAGTGGAAAGCTTCAGTCCGGCATACCAACGCTGATGATACCCGTGCATGACCAGCGGACGGATCTCGCTATTGAGGCCTTTCAGGTGAAAGTCCTTCACCACCCCGATGATCTGCCCATAGACGGAATCGGCCGAAAACTTCAGGCGAGCGCCCAGCGGCTCTTCCAGTTCGGCTTTCCGGACGAAGGCTTCGTTGACCACCCAATGATCGATGGTATCGGCGGCGATGTCGGGGGCGAAGAACCGGCCTTTGGCCATCTGCAGGTCGAGGGTTCTCGCATAGTCGGCATCGGCAAAGATCACGTAGGGGCTTTCCCCTTCTGCCCGCCCCTCGACGATCACGCCCCAATCGGGGAGAAACTGTCCGGGAAAGCGCGAAGCGGTGGTCAGACTCTGTACCCCCTCGATCTGCTCGAACTCACTCTTCAGGCGCTCCACCCGGTAGTGGGAACTGTTGAAGTTCAGGGGAATGAGCATGACCTGATCGGGTTGAAAACCTAGCTCGTGCCCGATCATGAAGTTGACCTGCCGGTAAATGAACCCCATAACGATCAGCAGCGCGATGGTGATGGTGAACTGCCCGGTGACCAGTACTTTTCGAAAAAGCCCCTTGTCGCCCGAACGCAGGAAGCCCGAACGCAATGCCGTCACCGGCCGGTAGCTCGACATGACGAAGGCGGGGTAAACGCCCGCGAGCAGTCCGGTCAGCAGCGCCAGTCCGAGCACGCCGAGAACGATCCAGGCAGGTTGCGCAGACAGCACGTCCAGGTCGCGTCCGACAACGGCATTGAAGAACGGCAACAGGAGTTCGGCCAACAGCAGGGCTATCGCCGCGGCGAAGAGCGACTGCAGGATCGACTCGACGATGAACTGAACGGTCAGCTGCCAGCGCACGGCGCCGGTCACTTTCTTGACGCCCACCTCTTTGGCGCGCTGGCTGGCGCGGGCCGTAGCCAGGTTGACGTAGTTGACGATCGCCACGGCCAGTACCAGCAGCCCGATCAGGGCGAAGAGGTAGATACTGCGGATATTTCCGCCGGCTTTCGCCAGAAAGCTGAAATCGGCGGAGTGCAGATGCACTTTGTCCAGCGGCTGCAGTTTCCATTTCGGGAAATCGCCCGCATTGGGCTCATAGTTCATTGCCAGAAACTCGCGGCGCATCAGATCGGTCATCTCGGCGGTGAGCCGTTCTTCCAGTCCGGCTACGTCCACCTGCGGATGGAGCCGGGCGTAGGTGGCCCGGTTGTTGCCCGTCCAGGAATCGGCGTACCACTGAAAACGGGTGTAGAGGTCGTAATCGAGGTGCGAATGGCGGGCGCCCAGGTCGATCACGCCAGTGATGGCATAGTCGTCTTCTCCGCCGAAGCGAACGACCTCACCCAGTGGGTTTTTATCGCCGAAGATCGTCTCGGCCAACCGGCGGCTGATCACCATCCCGTTGGGCTGGTCCAATGCGGTTTGCGGATCGCCGTAGCGGAACGGCAGGGCCAGGGTGCGAAAGAAGGTGCTGTCGACGGCCGCCGTTTCCTTGATGTAGCGCTTCTGGCCGGCGTACTCGAGCAGCGTTTCCCCGGAGGGACCGAGGCCCGTGGCCACCTGTACTTCCGGGTAATCGGCCATCAGTTTTTCGGCCAGGCGCGAGGGCGTCCAGATCACCTTACCCCCTCCGTCCCAATCGCGATACACGCGATAGGTGAGTTCGCTTTGATCCATCCAGCGATCGTAGTTGAACTCGTTGTGCAAGTACAGGGCGATGAGGGTCACGACCGCCATCCCCAGCGACAGGCCGAGGATGTTGACGGTCGAGAAGAGTTTGTTTCGTCCTAGCTGGCGAAGCGCGATCTTGAGGTGATTTCTAAACATGGCGACAAATATTGATCCCGTTTTCAAAAAAGAAACAAAAGCGAATTCAGAGGGCGACATCCTGCCGCACGAAGCCATCTTCCAGTTCCACGACCCGCGTGCCGTATTGGGCGTATTTCTCATTGTGTGTGACCTGCACGATGGTCATGCCGTCGCGATGCAATTGCCGGAAGAGGTCCATGATCACCTCTCCCTGCGACGAATGCAGGTTGCCCGTGGGCTCGTCGGCCAGCAGCAGTTTGGGGTTGCCGACGATGGCGCGGGCCACGCCCACGAGTTGCTGCTGCCCGCCCGACAGCTGATGCGGGAACAGGTCTTTTTTGGCGACGATCTGGAAACGATCGAGGATGTCGGCGATGCGCGACTGCCGCTCCGAACGCTTCACTTTACGGTAGAGAAGGGGTGTTTCGATGTTCTCATAGACGGTGAGTTCGTCGATCAGGTAGTAGGCCTGAAACACGAATCCCATGTAGTATTTGTGCAATTCCTGCCGCTTCTTTTCTTTCAATTTGTGCACGGGCTCGTCGAAGAAGTGATACTCGCCGCGGTCGGGTTGATCGAGCATCCCGATGATATTGAGCAGCGTGCTCTTCCCCGCCCCGCTAGGCCCCATGATCGTGACGAATTCGCCTTCTTCTATTTTCAGCGACAGGTCGCGCAAGACGTAGGTCTTTTGCGAGGCGTTGGTGTAAAAGCGTTCGAGGTTGGATAGAGTGATCATAGGTTGACAGAGGTTGCAGGGGTGACAAAGGTGGCAGAGGTCGGAAAAAAAATGGTATATTTCGATAAAATGAACAATTGGGTAGGGATGCCGAAGATTGAGAAGTTTGAAGACCTAATTGTCTGGCAGGAAGCTAGAAAACTGAATAGAGAACTGTTTTTCACCTTGAAGGACTGCAACCTGCTATTTTTCCGTGACCAGGTCCTTCGAGCTTCGCTTTCCGTTACTTCCAATATTGCAGAGGGTTTTGAACGGCAATCCAAAAAGGAATTCGTTCGTTTCCTGTACATTGCTCGCGCCTCTTGCGGAGAACTCCGAAGCCAACTATACCTTGGTTGGGACACCGGCCTTTTCTCAAAGGAGAAAGCCATGTATTTTATCGAATCATGCAAGCGCATTTCCTACCTCATTTTTAAGTTGATCCAATCGATCTCAAGATCGCTTTGACCTTTGTCACCTCTGCAACCTTTGCAACTTCTGTAACCCTTACAAATACTGCTTAACCACATTCTCCGTCACCACCTGCCCGTCGAGCATGCGGATGATGCGATTGCCGAATTCGGCGCAATACTGCGAATGGGTCACCATGAGGATGGTGGTGCCTTCGGCATTGAGTTCGGAGAGGATCTTCATGACCTCGTCGCCGTTGGCGGAGTCGAGGTTGCCGGTGGGTTCGTCGGCGAGAATGAGCTTGGGGCGGTTGACAATGGCGCGGGCTACGGCCACGCGCTGCTGCTGTCCGCCGGAAAGCTGCTGCGGGAAGTGATTGCGCCGGTGCATGATGTTCATCGACTCGAGCAACTCGTCCACGCGCCTGCGGCGATCGGCCGAGGCCA
>JAGQXA010000566.1 GCA_020436865.1 Saprospiraceae bacterium
AAGCTGCAGGCCCCCGACCCCACCCCGGATTCCTGGGCGGCCGATCCCGGCAATGAAGTGGCCGTCTGGACGATCCGACTGGAAGCAGGCGCGAATTGGACGATCCCGAAGGCCGGCCCCGGGCTTAGCCGGACCCTCTATTTCTACCGGGGGGGTACTGCAAAGGTGGAAGGCCAACCCCTACCCATCAACCACGGCGCCCAACTCCGCTCGGAGGAAGATGTACGGCTGACCGCCGGAGACGAAGACGGCTATTTCCTCCTTCTGCAGGGGAAGCCGATCAATGAGCCCGTCGTGCAATACGGCCCCTTCGTCATGAATACCGAAGCCGAGATCCAGCAAGCCTTCCAGGAGTATCGGCGCACGCAATTCGGAGGTTGGCCCTGGCCGGAACAGGAACAGACCCATCCACGCGAACGCGGGCGCTTTGCCCTGCACGCCGACGGACGGGAAGAGCGGAAGGGTGAAGTGAGTTAGACATGGAGTGTCTTTAGAAATGGAGTGTCTTAAGACACTCCATTTCTAAAGACACTCCATGTCTGGGCTAAAATGTGGATAACTTTACAAAATACTGACAATCAGTTATTTGAATTTTACCTATTTGGGTAAAATCAGGCCGTCCCCCAGGGCGAAGCGCCCTTTCTACAAATACAGGTCCAGAATTAGCAGGAAACCAAAAAGCAGGCTGGCCAACCCATTGGTGGTAAAGAAGGCCAGATTGACCCTGCTCAGATCGCTGGGAGTGACTAGGGTATGTTGGTAGATGAGCAAGGCGATGAAGGAGCCCGCCGCCAACCAGTTCAGCCAACCGAATTCGGGAAAGGCGCCGGTCAGCTGATAGGCCGCCAACAGGATCAGCCCCCCGCAAACGGCATGCAGAAATTCCGAGACCCGCAGCGCTCGTTTCTTGCCGAGTGCCGCCGGTACCGAATGCAGGTGAAAGGTCTTATCGAAGTCTTCATCCTGCAGGGCATAGATGATGTCGAAGCCCGATACCCACAGCAAAACCACCCCCGAGTACAGCATGGGGATCTGGTCAAAACCGCCCCCCGCAGCCAGATAGGCTCCCAACGGCGCCAGCGACAGGCCGAGTCCCAGAATGAAGTGGCACAGATAGGTGAACCGCTTGGTATAGCTGTAGCCCAGCACCACCAACAGCGCCACCGGAGAGAGGTAGAAGCAGAGCGGGTTGATCAGCCAGGTGGTCGCTACGAACAGGAGGCTCGTCAGAACCACGAAAAGCAGCGCGGAGCGGGCGGAAATGATCCCGGCCGGTATTTCGCGGGTCGCCGTGCGCGGATTCTTCTCGTCGATGCTGCGGTCGATATAGCGGTTGAAGGCCATCGCCGCGCTGCGGGCAAAGATCATACACAGCAGCACCAGAACGAAGAGCCGCAGGCTGAACCCCTGCCCCGTTTGGAAGGTGCCCAGAAAAAAGCCGATCAGCGCGAACGGCAGGGCGAAGACCGTGTGGCTAAACTTGACGAGCGAAAGATATCTCTTCATAAGGCGTCCGATGGTTTACGCAAACAACCGCAGATAGGCCTTGCTGTTGCTGTTGTTTGAGAATACCGTGGTAAAGGTACGGAATGCCGGATTGTTTACGACCAAAAAAAGAAGAGGTGGCGATCCTGCCCGGATGGCCACCTCTTCTGTGTTCGTGCCCTCAGATCACTGAGCGGGCGTGCCGGTAGCCGGCTGCTCAGGAGCGTTTACGTCGCCCTTCAGATAGATGAAAGACTGCGACGGGTTCGTGTTGGCGACGATGGTCACCTTCTTGTTCTGCTTGCTGCGCTTGCCTTTGGAGTCGAACTCCACTTTGATCTCGCCTTCAGCGCCCGGAGCTACCGGCTCCTTCGGCCATTGCGGAACGGTGCATCCACAGCTTCCCTTTGCCGAGCTGATGATCAGCGGCTCGTTGCCGGTATTCTTGAACTTGTATACGTGCGTCACCTTTTCTCCTTGCTCGATGACGCCAAAGTCGAATTCGGTTTCTGCGAACTCGATCGTGGTCGTCGGACCGGTGGGAGCGTTGGCGTCAGCCGGTTGGCCGGCCTGCTCGCCGAGGGCGCTCTGATCGACAGTGCCGTTGGGGGTTACGCTCGAAAGAGCGGCGTTATCTACATTTTCAGCCGATTGATCGTTCGAGCTGCTCTCATTGCTGCAGCTGGCCAGAAAGCTAACCAGTGCTACGGCCAGAATGGCGAACTTAAGTTGCTTCAACATGGTAATGGTCTTTTTTATTTAAATGGATTGAATGGTGGCTCCAAAATCTTGGCGGCCGTTTGTTACTCCTGCAAAAATAGGGAATCCGAAAATTTCCCTTGTTAATGAGCGAGCAATAATTGTTAACGACTTGTTAAAGAGTCCGGTCGGGGCGCATGATCCGCTTCTTTCATCTTTTTACTTTCATCTTTTTACTCGCCTGAGAAACTCCTCCACCGGCCAGGCATTCAAACAAGCTTCCCGGCTCAGCCCTCCCTTTCGGGCCGACAAACAGCCAAATCGGATATCGTCGATCCCGCCGGTGCTATGGGCATCGGGATTGACGCTGATCTTCACCTCCTTTTCCAACGCATAAGGGATCCAGGACCAGTCGAGGTCGAGGCGATAGGGATTGGCATTCAACTCGATGCCTACCCCATTGGCTGCGCAGGCGTCGATGACCGCCTGATGATCGATCGGGTAACCCTCCCGGCTCAACAGCAGCCGGCCGGTCGGATGGCCCAGCAGCGAGGTGTACGGATTTTCAACGGCCTTGATCAGACGTTGGGTAGCCTTTTCGCGATCCATGCGCAGGTTGGAATGGATGGACGCGATGATCAGATCGAAGCCTTTCAGCAGCTCGTCTTCGTAGTCCAGCGACCCATCCGACAATATATCGCTTTCGATCCCTTTGAGAATGCGGAAATCGGTCTGCTCGCGATTGAGCCGGTCGATCTCCTCCCACTGTTCGCGCACCCGCTCCGGCTTGAGCCCGTTGGCGTAAAAAGCCGATTGCGAGTGGTCGGTAATGGCCAGATAGGAATAGCCTTTAGATCGGGCAGCCTCTGCCATTTCACGC
The DNA here is from genome assembly GCA_020436865.1 of Saprospiraceae bacterium. GTDB lineage: Bacteria > Bacteroidota > Bacteroidia > Chitinophagales > Saprospiraceae > JAGQXA01. Next base: position 3,065 of record JAGQXA010000566.1, read on the forward strand.
AAGCTGTGGAGTCCGTCGCTATAGGTGGAATGCGCGTGCACCACTCCCCGGATATCGGAGGCTTCGATCAGTACGGGCAGATTTCCTCCGATCGCCCGCTCGAGGGCCCATTCTCCTTCGCGCAGCTCCGGAGCGATATGCGGCAAGCCAGCCCGCTGAAAGACCGCTTCTTCGGTAGCCAGATCGCGGAAGTCTTTTCCGGGGAAAGCGCGCACAAAGGCCTCCAGGAACTCCGCGCTGCCGGTATGCCGGAACCAGCGCGAACCGAATGCCTCCGGTGCGCATTGGTGGATCGTCAGTGGGCTGTTCACCAGGCCTTCCGGGATCTCCGGCAGCGGGCCTTCGGCGCCGACCAGTACTTCTATGCGCTCCACCACATTACAGCCCCGCCGCCAGGCGCCGGCCCACTCCACCTGTACGCCGGGCAAGCGTTCCCGCAGATGGTCGCGCACCGCCACCGCCTCGGCTTCGAGAGCGGCCCAGTGGAACTTGTCTTTCGATCGCTGGTAATACTCCAGCTGGCGCTTCAACTCTTCCTGGGTCTTGGGGCCGAAGCCCTTCAGTTCGAGAAGGCGGTTCTCGTTGACGGCATAGAGTAGCTCTCCGATCGTTTCCACACCGAGGTCCTTCCACACGACCCGCACCTTCTTCGGGCCGAAGCCCTTGATCGCCAGCATTTCCTGCACCCCTTCGGGGGTTTGCGCCCGATACCGCTCGAGGGTTTCCATGCGGCCGGTCTCGACCAGCTCGCGGATCTTTCCGCTAATGGCCTTGCCCACGCCCTTGATCGCCGCCAGCTCTTCTTCCGGGAGCTCCGCCAGCGGTTGCGGCAGCTTTCGCAACTGGATGTACGCATTCTGGTAAGAACGGATCTTGAAGGGGTTCTCCCCGTGCAATTCCATGATGTTACCGAGAAACTGGAAGGTCCTGGCAATTTCCTTGTTCGTCATGCCGCGAAGATAGGCCAGCCGCCGGAAAGACGGAAAATAAACGCCCGGAAAGCGGTAGCGGGCAAATTTTTTTTGGCAATCATTCCCTGAAGGTGGTTAATGTTCTTAAATTTATTTTTTTAATGTACTTTTTACACCAAGTGAGCCTACAATAGACAAAGCAAAACTAAACCTAAACGAGCAACTATGTTTACCGCATTGAGCACTCTTGATCTGGTCATTATCGCGGGCTATTTCGCGATCGTTTTTCTCCTGGCCTGGTATGTGACGGTACAGGAGCGGCGCATGAAAGCCGACAAGTACGGATCGTCCGACTATTTCCTGGGCGGAAAGAACGTGGGGTGGTTTGTGATCGGCGCCTCCCTCTTCGCTTCGAACATCGGCTCGGAGCATCTCGTGGGCCTCGCCGGATCGGGTGC
>JAGQXA010000567.1 GCA_020436865.1 Saprospiraceae bacterium
AGTACCTTCGAAAACAACTACTTCAGCCTGTTCCCAAGCGGCTCGATAGCCTACGCGCTGCCCGGGCAGCAGAAGGTTCAGCTGAGCTATAGCCGGCGCATCCACCGGCCGCGCAGCCACTCGCTCAACCCCTTTCCCAGCATCGGCAACGGGAACAATATCCGCCAGGGCAACCCCAAACTGCTTCCCGAATACATCGACTCCTACGAATTTGGGTATCAGAAGTCATGGGAAAAAGGCACCTTCAATCCGGCGGTCTTCTATCGCGTCACCCACGATCTGATCCAACGATACTCCTACCTCATCGACGAAGAAACCCGCCTGTCGACCTGGGTCAACCTCGACCGGGCCTACTCCTACGGGATCGAACTGATCGCCACCTTCCGGCCCTTCGACTGGTGGAGCCTCAATGGCAACGCGACGGCCTACCGAAACCGGATCGAAGGGAGTAACGTCGAGGCCGATCTCAACAATAGCGGCTACCAGGTTTCCGGGCGGCTCATGTCGGTCTGGACGCCCACCAAGAACACCAATCTGCAACTCTCGGGCTTTTTTCGCTCGCGCGGAGTGACCGCCCAAGGCTCCATGTACCCCATGTACTCGGTCGACCTTGGGGTCCGGCAATCCATCCTGAAAGGCAGAGGGGCCATTACCCTCCGCCTCAGCGATCTGTTTGACACCCGCCGGTTCCGCTTCGAGACCTTCGACGACGAATTCGATCAGTATTTCCGCTTCAAACGCGAAAGCCGGATCCTGTACCTCGGCTTCACCTACTCCCTCCGCCCCGAGCGCCGCGACCGGGAAGGCGGCCGCGAGGAAATGCGCCCCGAAATGCAGGGAGGCGACGGCGGTGATTTCTAGCTCCCGACCGCTTGAAAATTTTCAACAATCCTTCGCAATTCGAGGGGAAAAACCGTACCTTTGCCCACTGGTGAGAGTCATACGACCAGCTCCCGCTGAACTCCCCCAGGCCGGAAACGGAGCAAGGGTAGGCAGGTTGAGCGGTGCGATATGATTTCTCACCTTCTTTTTTGGGGGAATTAGGTAATTGGTTTATTAGTTGATTGGGGCCTAATTAACCAATTAACCAATTAACCAATAAGCCGATCAACTAATCAACCAGACATGAAATTCTTCATCGACACCGCCAGCCTCTCTCAGATCGAGGAAGCCCGCGACCTGGGCATTCTCGACGGCGTTACGACCAATCCTTCGCTGATGGCCAAGGAAGGGATCACCGGCGAGGCCCATATCCTGCAACATTATGCCAAGATCTGTGAGATCGTCGAGGGCGACGTCAGCGCCGAAGTGATCTCCACCGACTTTGAGGGGATGATCGCCGAAGGGCAACGACTGGCGGAGATCGCCCCCAATATCGTGGTAAAAGTGCCGATGATCAAGGAGGGGGTCAAAGCCATCCGCTGGTTTGCCGACCACGGGATCCGCACCAACTGCACGCTGGTGTTCTCGGCCGGCCAGGCCATCCTGGCCGCCAAGGCGGGCGCCACCTACCTCTCCCCTTTTATCGGCCGCATCGACGACATTAACTGGGACGGCATGGAACTGATCGGGCAGATCGCCGAGATCTACTCGATCCAAGGGTACGATACCGAGATCCTCGCCGCCTCCATCCGCAGTTCGCTGCACATCGTACAGGCCGCGCGCGCCGGCGCCGATGTGGTGACCTGCCCGCTAAGCGCCATCCTCGGCCTGCTCAACCATCCGCTGACCGACATCGGGTTAGAGAAATTCCTGGCGGACTACCGGAAGGGGAATTCCTAGTACATCCGAATGGCATTCGGATGATTTGTCCGAATGCCATTCGAGGATATTTTTGTCCGAATGCCATTCGGACTTACGGGTTGTGCCATGCAAATATTCCAGATCGACGCTTTCACCGACCGCCTTTTCCAGGGCAATCCGGCAGCCGTGATACCACTCGGGGCCTGGCTGCCCGATGAGCAGTTGCAGCGCATCGCCGCGGAAAACAACCTTTCGGAAACGGCCTTTTTCGTACCGCGTTCCGAAGGGGGCTTTGACCTGCGCTGGTGCACGCCGACGGTAGAGGTCGACCTGTGCGGACACGCCACGCTGGCCACTACGCATGTCCTGTATACTCAGCTCGGCTATGCGGCGCCACAGATTGTTTTCCACACGCGCTCTGGGAAATTGATCACCCGCCGGATCGCGGAGAACCGGTACGAATTGGACTTCCCCGCCGACCGCCTGCAAGCCGACCCTCCCCCACCCGAGTTGCTGGAAGCCATCGGTGCGATCCCGACCGAAGTCTATGCCGGCCGCGAGGACTGGATGCTCGTTTTCGACCGCCAGGAACAGATCGAAGCCCTTCTTCCCGACTTTCGCCTGATGGCGCAGATTCCCAGCCGCGGCGTCATCGCCACCGCACCGGGGCGAGAGGTCGATTTCGTTTCGCGCTGCTTCTTCCCGCAATCGGGCATCGACGAAGATCCGGTGACCGGCTCGGCCCATACCACCATGACGCCCTACTGGGCCAGGCGGCTGGATAAAGCCCTCCTTACCGCCGCTCAACTTTCCACCCGCGGCGGCCGGCTCGAATGCGAACTTCGGGGCGACCGCGTCTTCCTGCGTGGCGATTGTGTGACGTATCTGAAGGGCGAGGTCTCTTGCTAGGGGCTAGAGAGGGGTGGGCCTCTCGCGAGGTCCTCGCCGCGGCCTTCGGTCGCTTCGTAGTTCCCTAGCGGTCGACGACGAGTTTGCGCACGGCTTTCCCTTTCTCCGTTTCGATCTCTACCAGATACATACCCGATGCCAACCGATCCAGCGGGATCTTGAACTCCTCCCGGGCAGCTTGGCCTTCCCAAACGGTTCGCCCGTAGAGGTCGTACAAACGGGCTTGCAAAACCTTAGCGCCGGTCAGGCGTACGGTCGTAGCTGTTTTGGCCGGATTGGGGATCAAGGTGATGGTCCAATCCTCGCCGGTCGCCTCCCCGGCGAAGTTCGGATCGAGATCGATCGTAACGCAGAATTCGTCGGTACAAGTGCCCGCGAAATTGCTGATCTCCAGGCAGATGGTATAGATTCCCGGCCCTTCGTATTCGTGAACCAGCGAATCGAAATAGCCCGAATGCAAATTGCCGTCGCCGAAATCGAGCGTCCAGCTTTCGGCATTGGTCGACTGGTCGCTCAAAACCACTTTGTTCTCGTCAGGGAATACCGTGTAAGAGAACAAGGCCTGACAGTCATCGGTACAACAGGGGCCTTCCGTCCAGGCCGTGATCCCATAGTAGTACAAGGCATCGCAGTAGTTGCTGTAGGTCACCCCGTCGCAGCCGCAGACCGGATCCCATATGTCGGGGCAGCCCATCGACAGGTCTACCCAGGCCGGATCGCTACATTCGGTCGAACAGGCGCCGGCGGTCCAGTTAGTCACTCCGTGGTAGTAGTAGGCCACGCACTCGTTTGAATAGGTCACTCCGTCGCAACCGCAAACCGGGTCGTAAATGGTGAAGCACCCCATGGTCGTATCGATAATGCCGGGATTGATGCAAAGTTGATCAGGCACCAGTACCGTATCGCAAACCGTGCCGTGGCACTCATCGCCGTTGCCGGCTACCGCTTCGACGGTCAGGCAAACCAGGTACTCGCCAGGTTCCTCGAAATTCAGACTAACCGTTTCCCCCGAACCACTTTGGCCGTTCCCGAAATCCCAGGTCCAGTCGGTGATCTGCCCGCCTGGAAACTGAGACGTGCTGTTGAAGGTCCACACCGTCAGCGAACCGCCCGAATTGAAGCCGTAGAAATCGATGAACAGTTCGTTGCACACGCTGCCGCAAGGCCCGGGCGACCAGGCCGTCACCCCACCCCAGTTGTAGGCTTCACAGGAATTCCCATAGGTGACCCCATTGCAGCCGCAAACCGGATCGAAGATGCCCGGGCAGGCCACGGACAGGTCGATCTGCTCCGGATCGACGCAGAGGGTCGTCACCCGAATGGCCTTGCAAACCGTACATTCCTCTCCATCGAGGCCGGTATAGGTCGCACATAGGATGTAATCGCCGGGTTCCGAAAAAACATAGGTGAACTCCGGCCCGGTGAACGTCACATTCTCGCTCATCAGGGTCCAGACCACCGGATCCGGATACTCCGGATCGACGGGTTCAGACTGCAGCCAGGCGTGCAGTTCAACTCCATCGAGTTCGTAGACGATCTGGAAATAGCAGGCATCCGGGCAGCCGTCGCCGACCAGGATCGTCTGACAGATCGTTTCCTCACATAGCTCTCCACTGGAAGTGACGCCTGAAACGGTCAGGCAAACGGTATACGTTCCGGGCTCCGGAAACGCGTGCACCGGATCTTGCTCGAGCGAGGAGGCGCCGTCGCCGAAGTCCCATTTCCAGCCGGTCACCTGCCCGCCGGGAAATTGGGTTTCGTCCTGAAAGTAGAAGGTCAGCGGATCGCCGCTTGCGATGTCGTAATTGAAAGCAGGCGCCAGGGCACTGCAATCGGCCGCGCAGGCGCCGGGCGTCCAGGAGGTCACTCCGGCCGTGGTCACCGCCACGCAAGGATTGGCGTAGGTCAGTCCGTCGCAGCCGCAGACCGGATCGAAGACGGTCGGGCAAACCGCATCGGGGTCGATCAGGCCGGGGTCGATGCAGGGACACAGTCCGACGATCACCCATTCGCAGGTCGTACAGGAAATGCCGTTCCAATCGTACACCGCACAGAGGTAATAGGCCCCCGGCGAATCGAAGGTGAAGGTGAGCTGGCCGCCCGTACCGATCGGCTGGCTGTTGCCGTTGAGGTACCATTGGGTATCGTCGGGCGGCAAAACCGGCAGGATGCTGATCAACTGGGCGTCGATCGTCAGGCCGCCGGCCGTATAGCTGATCGAGAAAATGCAGGGATCTACCTGGGCTTGCAACCGAACCGTCGCGCTCAGAAAAAGAGACAAAAAAAGGAAGGTAAGGTACCGGTTCATGGCGATGGGATTTTGGTGAGGAAAATACGGAGGCCAAAAGAACTCCTATAGGTAAGACCGCTGCAGGAGGGGGTTTCGCTGGGTGCGAATATGTCTGTTTTTGGCAAAAGGCCGAAGCGTGGAAGGCTGCCAAAAAAGAGAGGAGGACGACTCAACGATCATCCCCCTCTACAGAGCAAAACGAGTTTGCCGATCCAGATCTTGGGGTTAAATGGAAGGAATATCGAGCAAAGCCCGGAAGTCGGCAGCGGTTCGTATAGGTTGTCCGATGACGTCCATCGGAAAGGTCTGGCTGGGGCTTTCCATTTTCTTCAGGGCGGCGAAGTCGATCTGCCGGAAGGATTCGGCGGGATAAAGCGCCACCAATCCGCCGGGCAGCAGTACGAAGAAGCGGGCATTATCGTCGGGGATCAGCGCGATGCCGTCCCAGGTGTACTGCGGATAGCTGATCACGCTACGGTTGTCGCCGGTCAGCAGTACGGCCGTCAGCTCGGTCAGGCGCTCGTTGACCTCCACGGGAAAGCGGAAATCGGCCGCCAGGATGACCCGCTCTTCCTCTTTCATCAGCTTATCCCAGTTATACAGGCCGAAGGCGTCGACCTCGTAGGTGCGGTACACCTCGGCCATCATTTGCATGCGTTCGCGTTCTTCCTCGATCTTGCGCATAACGGCCTCGTAGTTGTTCTTCCATTTTTCGGGAGAAAAGGCGAAAAGCTCCTGCAGGGGCATGATCGCTTCCAGGCGTACGGAGAACTGCTGCGTGCTGTCGCGGGTGGCGACGAGGTAGCGATAGGTGTTGCCGTGCAGCTTCGTCACCCGGCCGTAGAGGTTCTTTGTCCAGGCGGGAAACTGTTTCCGGTCGAGGTTTTTCCAGACCATGAGGGCGGCATGGATCTCGCGGCCGCGAAATTCGATCCGCTGGTGGATCTCGGCTTCGGTCCAGCCCAAACCGTAGGCCTTCATTTTAGCCTGCACGTCGGAATGATCGACCTTGCGCAGATCGTCGTTGTAGTAGATATCGAGAATGGCTTCGTAGTTGAAGGCCATGTACTGGCGATCGAGCGGGAATTTCAGCTCCGGCTCCATGCGGGCGATCTTGTCGCGCAGACGCTTTCGCTCGAGGTTCAGTTCGGCGGGCCGGGTACCGATCTGTTGCCAGCCCCGTTGCTGTTCGTCGAGGAGGAAAAAGTCGTAGTCGTCGCCGGCCTGCCAACTGGCCATACGCACGAAGGCGCCTTGCCCGGGCAGCAGGTCAAGCTCCTGCCCAAGCTGAAACGCCCGAAGCTCGAACGAGCCGGCGGTGGTAAAATGCCCGTCTTGATACTCCATCGGAATGCCCGCCAGGAAGATGGAAACGGCATCGGGCAACTCGCGGTAGCTGGCGGTTACCGGTCCTTTCACCGGCAAGCCGTAGGCATCGACGAGCGAATTGGGCGGAATGACCACGGTACTGCCGCTCGCGTTGCGGAAGAACAGCCCTTCTTCGGCGACAAAGGAGACATGGGTAGATCCGGGATCGGCCTCCGGGATCGGCGGTTGGAGGAGCGAAGGAAGGACTTCAGCGGTAGGCTCCTGCGTGCGGCAGGATGGGAGGAGGAGTAGTCCCAATAGAGCCGCTGCCAGCGCGAGCCCTTTCGGGTGTCCGGTTGGTACCATAACGTCAGATTTGCAGAGGTTAACGAATGTCGCGGCGGTCAGCGGCCGGGCGCTAACTGTCTTTGGGATGAGGTACTGATCCGCCTGGGTAGAGGTTGGAATCGATAGACGACGCTGTTGGTTAAAGGTGCAAGTCTGGGTCAGTCGCAATCATCGGTCTTTGGAACGGCTTTCAATCGCCGGTAGAAGAGGAGGGCCAGATCGGCGTAAGCCGTTTGCGGGCCCTGGTATTTGCGGCCGTAGGGAAATGCTTCCACAGCGGCCCAATTGTTAATTTCCTTAACGGATCGGGTAAACCCGTAATTGTAGGCGCTGGAAAAAAACTGCAATTTTTTTTCGATCGGCTCGCAACTCAGTTCCGTAAAGCGCAATTCGGCCACGCAGAAATAGGCCAGGGCGTATCGCAGTTGCCATTCGCTATGCTGCAGGCGTTCAACGCGGGCCCGCCGCCGCGACGGGCCTTCCGGCTCCTCGTAGGCCAGCCTTTGGCGCAATTGCGGAGCAATTCCGGGAAGCGAATCGAGCTGGCGCTCCAGCTGCTCGGCAAAGGAGGGCTTCATCTGGAAGCGGCCGATGGAAAAGTCGGCCTTTCCGGGACCGTAGCGCACGTAGGCCAGCTCCAGGGCCGTGGTTTCGAAGAAATCCTTGAGCAGGGAATAGCGGATGAGCTCGGGCGCTACCACGGCCAACACCGCGTCGGGATCGAGTCCGAACTCGCGGCAAAGCGGATCGAGGGATGGCCGCTGCGGCTGCAGGAACTCGAGCGCCTCCCGCAGGTCGTTTTCGGTATACCCCTGCTGGGCCCGGGAGGCGTTCGCAAAAACAAGCAGGAGTGCGGCAAAAAGGAAAAAACGAAAGGCCATGAGGTGGATAACTCTGGCCGCCGGACATTTATTTTCGGCAACAGGGCAAAAATCCGATATTACCGCAAAAACCAACGTCGCATGCACCTCAGCGAGATCCTCAACCAGTTGGGCGAGAACCGCGACCGCTACTTCAATGCCGTGTCGCCGCCCGTGATCCAGACCAGCAACTTCGCCTTTTCCGAGCTCGACGACTTCCGGCGGGCCATGAGCGACGAGCTGGCCGCCCACCTCTACACCCGGGGCAATAACCCGACCGTGCACATCCTGCGGCAAAAGCTGGCGGCGCTGGAAGGGGCGGAAGACGCCCTGGTATTCGGCAGCGGGGTAGCCGCAGTGTCGGCCGCCATTCTGGCTCAGGTGCGAAGCGGCGACCACATTGTCTGCGTGCGTTCGCCCTATTCCTGGACCAAGAGCTTGCTGATGAACTACCTGCCCCGCTTTGGGGTCGAGCACACCTTCGTCGACGGCACGGACCTGGGGCAGATCGAGGCCGCGATCCGGCCGAATACCCGGCTGCTCTACCTGGAAAGCCCCAATTCGCTAACCTTCGAGCTGCAGGATCTGGAGGCCTGCGCCAGGCTGGCAAAACGGTACGGACTGGTCAGCTGCATCGACAACAGCCATTGCTCGCCCATTTTTCAACAGCCGATCCGGTCGGGGATCGACCTCGTGGTCCACTCCGGCACCAAGTACCTCAACGGGCACAGCGACGTAGTGCTGGGCGTCCTGTGCGGTTCGCGGGAAATGGTCAAACGGATCTTCGAAACGGAGTACATGACCCTGGGCGCCATCCTGCCGCCGCACGACGCGGCGCTGGTATTGCGAGGTCTGCGCACCCTCCCCTTGCGCATGGAACGGATCGACCGCAGTACGCGAATGATCGTCGAGCGACTGGAGCGGCACCCGAAGGTAGAGCGTCTTCACTACCCCCTTTCGCCATCCTCCCCACAATACGAACTGGCCCGGCGGCAAATGAGTGGAGCAGGCGGTCTGTTCTCGCTCGAACTGCGCGCCGACAGCCCGGAACGAATGGAGGCCTTCTTCCGGCGCCTGCAAAGATTCCTGCTTGCCGTGTCGTGGGGCGGCCACGAATCGCTGGTGCTGCCGTTCGTAGGGTTCTATGGCATTCCCGGGAGGCCCGCCCCCGAATTGCCCTGGAATTTCGTGCGATTCTACATCGGATTGGAAGATCCGGAATGGCTTTGGGAGGATCTGCAAAATGCCCTGGAGATCCTATGATATTCGGCTTTTTAGCAAACTCTTAAAATTTTCTTAATTTTTTTCTTGCTTATTGTGACGAACACATTATCTTAGCACAAAATTAATAAGAAGCGATAGCAACTTATTCCAATAAGTATTTGTTGAAGAATCCAAAGGTTTGAAATATTGTACGGGCTTAGAAACCCGTCTTTGATAAAAGTTTTTGGTTAAATGGTTTAAGTATTAAATGGTAGTACATTTACTTTGTTATTGAGGGTGATTTTAAGATCCTTCATAATAACAGTCGGGTGATTTCTTACAAGAGCGAAGGCATTTTTTACTTCGCTCTTTTTTTTCTACCCACTACCCTTCCGCCCTCTTCCCCACCTTTGGATCCGATCGCTTCTTTGCCGGCCCCAGGAACCGAAGTGACAATGCTAACCTAAACGAAACAGAAAGACCCATGGAAGGCTTTTCCCTGAGCACCATCGACATCCTGATCATGGTGGCCTATGCCGTACTCATCATCGCCTACGGCCTTTACCATGCAAAGAGAGATAGTTCGGAAGAGTACTTTTTGGCCGGACGGAACATGGTCTGGCCCATTGTGGGGATCTCGCTTTTTGCCGCCAATATTTCCAGCTCGACCCTGGTCGGTCTGGCCGGCGATGCCTTCCAAACCAATACCCACGTTTACAACTACGAATGGGCGGCCGCCGTGGTGCTGATCTTTTTCGCGATCTTTTTTCTGCCCTTCTATCTTCGATCGAAGGTCTACACCATGCCCGAATTCCTCGAACGCCGCTACGACGTGCGTTCGCGCTACTACTTTTCCTTCATCACCATTATCGGCAATGTGCTGATCGACACCGCTGCCGGCTTGTACGTGGGCAATATCGTGCTGAAGATCATCTTCCCCGAACTCGACACCTGGGTCATCATCGTCATTCTCGCCTTCGCAGCAGCGGCATACACCATCCCCGGCGGACTCAACTCGGTGATCCAGACCGAGGTCATCCAGGCCGTCTTATTGATCATCGGCTCGATCATTCTGACCTACTTCTGCTTTGCGGAAGTGGGCGGCTGGTCGGGCATGATCGCCGGCTTGAACGAAAAGTACGCAGAAGGAGCGATCGGGCTCAACGCGGAAGAAACGCTGAGTCTGGTTCGACCGCGGGGCGACGAGTTCATGCCCTGGACCGGCCTGCTGGTCGGCGTGCCGATCCTGGGTTTTTACTTTTGGGCCAACAACCAGTTTATGGTCCAACGGATCCTGGGCGCCAAAGACCTCAATCACGGCCGTTGGGGGGCGCTGTTTGCGGGTCTGCTCAAATTGCCGGTACTGTTCATCATGGTCATCCCCGGCACGCTGGCCATTCTGATCTTTTCCGACCTCGATCTCTCCGGGCTGAACTACGTGCGCCCCGACGGACAACTTTGCGAGCGCCTGGCCGACTGCCCGAACATGACCTACCCGGTACTGCTCTTCCAACTGCTGCCCACCGGCCTGCTGGGCCTGGTGCTGGCCGGACTTTTGGCGGCCATGATGTCGAGCGTATCGGCGACCTTCAACTCGGCATCGACGCTGATCACGATGGATTTCGTGCACAAGATGCGCCCCACCCTGACCAGCAAGCAACTCGTGCGCGTCGGCCAGATCGCCACTCTGGTGCTGGTCGTCCTGGCCTCCCTCTGGGCCCCGCAGATCGAGCGCTTCGGCTCGCTGTTCCAATATTTGCAACTGGTACTGTCGTTTATCTGCCCGCCCGTCGTGTCGGCCTTTATCCTCGGGTTGTTCTGGAAGCGCGCCAACAGCAACGGCGCGATCGTCAGCCTGCTCATCGGTTTCGGTTTTGCGATCTTCCTGATCCTGTCGAACATCTTCGACCTGTCGCCGGCCCTCAACGAAGTACACTTCCTGCACATGGCTTTCTTCCTCTTCCTGATCTGTGCAGCGATCCATATCGCGGTCAGTCTGGCCACCGGCTTGCCCGATCCGGAACAGATCGAGGCATACACCTGGAGGGTCAGCATGTTCCGCGAAGAAACGCAGGAACTCAAAAGCCTGCCCTGGTATAAGAACTACCGCATCCTGGCGCTGATACTGTTGATCATTACGGCCGTGCTCGTGGGGATATTCTGGTAGGATAGACCCAAACATCCGATGCAATTCCCTATTTTGCGTCCAAACTGCGGTATCCGACTACGAGCATGATCAAAGCGCAAAATATTCACAAGAGCTTTCGGGACTTGCACGTCTTGAAAGGGGTCGATCTGGAGATCAAACGGGGCGAGATCGTCAGCATCGTCGGCAAATCCGGGGCAGGCAAGAGCACCTTGCTACACATTCTGGGCACGCTCGACCAGGCCGATCAGGGGCAATTGCTCATCAACGATACGGATGTGGCCCAACTCAATCCCAAACAACTGGC
>JAGQXA010000568.1 GCA_020436865.1 Saprospiraceae bacterium
CAGTTCGTCTTCCTTCTCGCGGGCAATGCGGTCGTAGCCGGCCAGCAGGTTTTCGACCATGACGTCGGCCTGCCGGTGTGATTGCTGCGAGTGCTGGGCGAGGGTTTCGCGAATGTCGCGCCGGAAATCCAGATCGGCTTCCCACTGCTGCCGCCGCGTCTTCAGCCCTTCGCGGATGCGATCGTGAATGTTTTGGGAAAGGTCGAGATTGTTGCGCAGTTTGAGCACCGGCGCTTTGCCGCCGGTGATATTTTGGCGGATGAAATCGCGCACCCGGTCAAAACCGCTACCGGCTTCGCCGGCAAGCTCGCGCCGGGCCGAAACGGAAAAGACGACCGGATCGGCGATACCCTGTTTTTGCGCATGGTCGTACACCCCTTTTTCATTGACCTCCAGATCGGCGGCGTCCAGCAGGTCTTTTTGCTGTAAGACGAAGATGATCTTCTTGCGCCAGTCGGCATGGATAAACCGGAAGAAATCCCAGGCCGATTGCCGGTAGGGATTTTTCGCTTCAAAGACGAATACGATCAGGTCGGAGGCCGGCACGAAGCGCTCGGTGATCTCCTGATGTTGTTCGATGATGGTGTTGGTGCCCGGCGTATCGACGATGGCGATCTCGCGCAGGATGTCGACCGGCAACAGGATCTTCTTGAGGTAGGGGTTGATGGAGATGACCTCCTCCTCTTCGCCGTACGTGATCTGCTGCACCGTATCGGTAATGGGTTGCGGCGCCACCTTCGTGATCTCCTTCCCGGTGGCCAGCAGGGCGTTGATGAAGCTGCTCTTGCCCGCTTTTACTTCCCCGACGATGACGAACATGAAGGGTTCGTTAATGCGGTTGCGCAGATCGCTGACGGTGCGGGCCAACTCGTCGTGTTGGATAGCCTGGGTCAGTTCGTGCAGGTCCTTCACGATCTCGTCGATGCGGGCCCGCCATCGGAGCAGTTGTTGGTCGAGTATCTGGGTCAAGCTGGTCGTTTGGTTGAATAGGTGATAGGTTAATTGGGCGATTGGGAGGAATGGTTGTTGGACCTTTTCTCTGCAAGAGAGCGGGTGTCTGCTTTCAGGTGATGCACTCCGCCAGCACCAGCCTCGCCTGCGGTCCGGCACAAAATAGCAAATCGATCACGCTTAAGTTAGGCAAAAATCCATGTTTTTCGGCAAATACCTGTGGGTATTTTGCGGCCCGGAAGCGGGGGTCTTTTATTTGGCGGTGGGCTTTGGGGTGGATGGCGTCGCGCAGGTCGGTCCAGCCGGCGGGCGGAGAGGGCTGGTAGGCGTCGGTGAAGCGAGGTGTCCATTCGATCTGCAGGGCGCGAAGCAGGAATTGCAGCAGGTCGAGATTGAGGTCGAAGAGGAGATCGTAGGGCCGTTGGTAGAAGTCCAGTAGTTCGGGACCGTAGAACTCGAAATAGGGCGAGCGGCCGTAGGCCGAGCGGATGGTCTCGGCATGTTGGTGAGGCCAGGGCTCGTCGTAGGCGATACGGACCTCGCGGATGGGCAGTTGTTCGTGTTTACCTTTTCGAAGCGGCACGCTCAGCCGCAGGAGGCCGTGAGAGCCGGCGAGGTGGCAGCGGTTGCGATAGCTTCCTTTGAGGTAGTGTTCGTGTTGTTCGAGGACGACGGCTTCTTCCTGCAGGAACTTGGTGAAGAACTGCACATTGGGGAGGTAGGGGAGTTCGAGCAGGATCGGCATGGCCAAAAAAGAGAGATCCCATCTCGCGGGGAAATGGGATCTCTGCAGTGAGCGGATTATTACATCATGCCCGGCATGCCGCCCGGAGCGGCGGGCATGCCGTTACCGGCATTCTTGTCGGGTTTGTCGTTGATGACGACCTCGGTGGTCAGCACCATACCGGCGATCGAGCCGGCGTTCTCCAGGGCGATGCGCGTAACCTTGGTCGGGTCGATGACGCCGGCCTTCTTGAGGTCTTCGTACACATTCGTACGGGCGTTGAAGCCGTAGGAGCCTTTGCTGTTGATGACATTCTGAAGAACGACCGAGCCTTCCATGCCGGCATTGTTGGCGATGGTGCGCAGCGGCGATTCGAGCGCCTTGCGCACGATGTCGACGCCGATGGTCTCGTCTTCGTTATCGCCTTTCAG
>JAGQXA010000569.1 GCA_020436865.1 Saprospiraceae bacterium
TCGCCGGCAGCGCCGGACGACACCGGCAACTCGGACTCGAACCGGCTGATTTCCGCCGGAGCCGGTCGATCCTGGAAAACGCCCTGTCCGGTCGCGCTCCCCTTACCCGCAAAGAGATCGCCGAAGAATACCAGCGGGCCGGCCTCGACACCAGCGGCCAACGCCTCTATCACCTGCTGCAACGGGCCGGTTTGGAAAAGATCATCTGTTTTGGGCCCAAACAGGGAACACAGTTTACCTTCACCCTGCTGGAGCAGCCGGCAGCGAACAGACCGCCTCTTCCCCGCGAAGAAGCGGTCCGGGAACTGACCAAGCGGTATTTCCAGAGTCGTAGTCCGGCGACTCTGGAAGACTTCGTCTGGTGGTCGGGACTGACCAAAACGGAAGCCCGATTGGGATTGGAATTGAACGCGAAGGAACTTTCTTCCATCGAATACCAGGGGGCAACCTATTGGTCTGACGCTCCCGTCGAAACTTTGACTACATTTGGAGGCGCGCTGTTCCTGCCCGCTTTCGACGAGTACCTGGTCGCCTACCGGAACCGGGAACACGCCCTGACGCCGGGCCAGCAGAAATCGGTCATCTCCAGCAACGGCATCTTCTACCCGGTCATTCTGGCCGATGGCAAAGTGGCCGGAACCTGGAAACGAACCTTCCGGGGGCCGCGGGCGATCATCGAGACGACGGCCCTGGGAAAATTGCCGGAACTCGAGGAGGCAGCCGCATCGTTTGCCTCCTTTTGGGAAAAGACACCTGAACTATCCTGATACCAGAGTGGTTTGGAAGAGTCCCTAACCACTTCTCAAAACGATCACGACCTATGAAATCAGCTTATCTACTGCTGTTGCCGGCCCTTTTCATCCAATGTTCGCCGCAAGCTCCGGACGAAGAAGACACGACTAACCCGCCGGCCTATTCCGCCCACGGAAAAGAAGTGACTATTTACACCACGGCAGAGGGCGACGGCCCCCGGCTAGGGCTGACCGGTACCAAAACATTTGCCCCGGCCGCACAGCCGCTGGAGTCGGAAGTGTCGATATTCGTCAACCCGCAACAGACCTTCCAGACCTTTCTCGGTATCGGAGGCGCCATTACCGATGCTGCTGCCGAGGTATTCGCCAAACTTCCGGCCGAAAAGCAGGAGGTACTGCTCAAAGCCTACTACGATCGCGAAGAAGGGATCGGCTACACGCTGGCCCGAACGCCGATCCACAGCTGCGATTTCAGTTCGGCCAGCTTCACGTACATCGAAGACGGCGATGCAGAACTGAAGACCTTCGATATCGAACACGATCGCCAGTTTCGCATTCCTCTGATCAAGAGAGCAACGCAGGCCGCCGGCGGCGAACTATTGCTATATGCTAGTCCGTGGAGCCCCCCGGCCTTCATGAAAGACAATGGAAATATGCTGCAGGGCGGCAAGCTCCTGCCGGAATACTCCGATAGTTGGGCCAATTACTACGTGCGCTTCATCCAGGCCTACCAAGCGGAAGGAATGCCCATTTGGGGGATCACCATTCAAAACGAACCCATGGCCGTGCAACGGTGGGAGTCGTGCATTTACACGGCCGCCGAAGAGCGGGATTTTCTCAAGGATCACCTCGGTCCTGCCATGGAACAGGCGGGCTTCGGCGATAAGAAGATCGTCGTGTGGGACCACAACCGCGACCTCATCAACAACCGCGCGAATACCATCTTCGACGATCCGGATGCGTCGAAGTACGCCTGGGGGATCGGATTTCACTGGTACGAGACCTGGGCCGGCGGCGAACCGATGTTCGACAACCTGGCCAAGGTGAAAGAAGCCTACCCGGATAAGCAGCTCCTCTTCACCGAGGGCTGCAACGAGCGCTTCGATGCGGATAAATACCAGTCTTGGCCCAATGCCGAACGCTACGCCCGCTCGATGATCAACGATTTCAACCGCGGAACCGTCGGCTGGACGGACTGGAACATCCTGCTCGATGAAAACGGGGGGCCTAATCATGTCGGCAATTTCTGCTTCGCCCCGATCCATGGCGACACGCGTACCGGCGAATTGGTCTATACGCCGACCTATTTCTACATCGGCCACTTTTCGAAGTTCATCCGGCCGGGCGCCCTGCGTGTGAGTACGGCGGCCAGCCGCAGCCATCTATTGAGTACCACCTTCCGCAACGAAGACGGCAAGATGGCGACCGTGGTGATGAACCAAAGCGACCAGGACATCGCCTACCGCCTATACGTCGAAAGCGAGGCCATCGAGCTGAGCATTCCTGCTCATGCCCTCCAAACGTTGGTATATTAGCCAGAATTAAGCAAAAATTAAGGCCTTTTTAAGCCGCCCGCTAAGCGCTCGCTAAGGGGGTGGGAATACCTTTGTGGACGTAAATCACAATCATTCTTTCACTGGCGAAAAGGCACTTGCCCTGTCGACTCGCCACCAAACCCACAAAGAACCATGGCAAACCTGAAATTCGAGGTTAACCTCAACGGAATGTTCAAAGTGTACAACGGCGCTTACGCCATCGTCACCGAACTCGAAGACGCCCCGGGCGACATCTTCCCCGCTCCGGGTCCGTTCGACCCCACCCCCTCCAACATGATCGCGCAAACCGACCAGCCCCTGAAGGTCAAACTTCAGTGGCGTGTCAAGGGCGGCCTTCCGCTGCTCATGGCCGGCAAGTGGGACTGCGCCGTCTACCTGGAAGAAATGGGCCGCGGCGAATACAATGGCGGACCGTTCACCACCCAGACCGCCCTGGTCGCCAAATACGATCACACCTACAAGGTCGACGTCGACATCCCTGCCGAGAGCATCCCGGTGGGCGTCTACCGCGTGACCGTGGCCGTATCGCTGACCGGACCGGCTCCGACCCACGCCGCGCTGCCGGTGGCCGCCTTCTCCGACATCGGGATCCTCAAGATCTACGATGCCGCCTAAAGCGCAAGCCCACTGCGGGTGCTGCCATCCGCAATAGGAGCACCGCTTAGGTATTGAACCGAACAAGCGCATTGCGAAAGGCGGCCCGGGTCACCTTTTG
This sequence comes from Saprospiraceae bacterium, assembly GCA_020436865.1. Classification (GTDB taxonomy): domain Bacteria; phylum Bacteroidota; class Bacteroidia; order Chitinophagales; family Saprospiraceae; genus JAGQXA01. Next base: position 3,024 of record JAGQXA010000569.1, read on the forward strand.
TAATGCGCTTTTTTCTTCTTCCAAAAGACCAAACCATGAAAAATTCCTCTTCTCCTGCCCAAGTGAAGGCCGGCTTCGACATCGCCCAGGAATCCGAAAACGGCTATTACTACTTCTACTGTGGCGACCGGCAGGGCCGGATGTTGCTGCGCAGCAAAGCCTATCAGGCCCGCGCTACCACCCTGAGCCGCATGAAAACGGCCCTCCGACTGGCCGGTCATGCCGAACATTATACCGCTAAAAAGAAAGGAAAAAAACACTACTTCCAGCTCGTCAACCGCAGCGGACAGGAAATGGCGCGCAGCATGCTGTTCAGCAACGAAAATGAACTGACCGGAGCGATCGATCTGATCAGCAAACTGGCCTCGGAGCCGTCTGAAAACGCGGGCGCCCCGCTGGCACGGAAATCCGACCAGGAAGCGGGCGCCCATCGGCATTCCTTCCGGATCGACCTCTATCAACGCGAAGAAGGCAGCCCCTACTCCGGCCGGATCCTGCACCTGCTGTCGGAGGAAGCCGCTACCTTTCAAGGGATCGATCGCGAAGTGATCGCCGATTTCATCAGCCGTCATTTGCACCTGGAAGAACAGGGAATCCCAGGCCGGGCTTCCGAGCTCCTTCCGCTCGCCATATCGCTGCTCACGGGATCGAACGGCGAGGCAGTCCGCACCGTCGAAAGTGGTCAAACCCTCCTCCATTTCCGACTGAGCGGCTTTGGAAAAGACTGGCAGACAACGAA
>JAGQXA010000084.1 GCA_020436865.1 Saprospiraceae bacterium
TCGAATTCAACGCCAAACAGCCCCACATTGACTGTGAAGTACAGGGCGGAAAATACGAGGCTTGTGCCGAGCCATCCGAAAGCCAACTGCTGGGTCACCCGGAAGCCGAAGGAATGGTCGTCCGACCAACGTCCGGTCAACCAACGGTTGATCCGCACATTGGCCTCGCAGATGACCAGTCCCATGCCGGTGACGATCAGGAAGGTTAGCCAGGGAAAGGAATAGCCTTGTTGAAAAGGAAGCCGGTGAAGAATAAAGAAGTGAATGATCACCAGCGAAATGAAGGGGATGATCAGCCAGCGCAATACAGGAAAGTAGCTGGCTACGTTGTGTAGTCGGAGTTCCATCGGGTGATGTTTTCACTAAAATTAGCGATTGACGATGGAATTTGCCAGCAAATGCAAGAGGTGATGTCGCATAATTTCGACATCACCTCTTCTTTTTTTCCTCGTCAACTACCCGATTGGGTGGAATAATGGCCCAAAAGGCCTCCTTACTGCACTTTGAATTCGTAGCGGATCGTACCGCACTGCTTATCGAGCGAGCTTTTGGAGAACTTCCAGCGCTTGGCGTTGGCGATGGCCAGATTGCGCAGGCCGCTGTCGGTGGTCGTCGAACCCGCTTGCGTGTATTCTGCACTGACGACGCCGCCGTTGGAATCGACGCAGACCTTCAGCACGACCACGCCGGTCTTCTGTGAGTTGTCGGTTACGCGGGGCGAAGCCAAAACGCCGCGGTCGCTCAAGCCGCCGCCTACCTGTCCGGCGCCGGTACTGACGCCTTCCAGTTTGGAGGCGTCGGGATCGCCGTCCTTATCGCCCTGATTGCCCGCCTGGCCTGTATCGCCCTTTCCCTCGCCGTCTTTCCCACCGAAAAGGCCGCTGAACTTGTTCTTGGTCTTTTCGTATTCTTCCTGTCTCTTGCGCTCTTCCTCGGCCTTGCGGCGAGCTTCTTCCTCGGCCTTCTTACGGGCGTCCTCTTCCGCCTTTTTGGCGGCTTCTTCTTCTTTCTTCTTTTTCAGGGCAATGGCGTTCGGATCTTCCGTTTTCACCACTTCCTTCTCCGGTTGCTTTTCGGGCTTCTTCTCCGGCTTGGTCTCCTCGACCGGCGGGGTCGGATCGTCCTCTACTTCTACGGGCTCTGATTCGACCTCTTCCACGGGCGTATCGGTGTCCGACGAGGGCTCCGGGGCATTTTCCTCCCCCTGCCCGAAATCGGCGCCCAGATTCACCAGGATCCCTTCCTGCCCCGGAGGCGGGTCGGGATAGGTCAGCATCGGAATGATCAACAGGGCCAATAGCAGCGTATGGATGACCACGCTGGTCAGGAAACCTTTCCGTTTGTTCTTTTCTTCTTTCGGGCTGGACATGGTGGGGAAATTGGTTTGTTAGTTTATTGGTTGATTGGGTAATTAGTTGATTGGGTTCTTGGTTTTTTGGTTGATTGGGTCCTGGGGTCCTTAGTAGGAACGTTTATGACTGGAAAATAATTTCAGCGATACCGGGCTTTACAATTTCTTAACACCCCCCCATCAACCAATTACCCAATCAACTAATTACCCAATTAACTAATTACCCAATCAACTAATTACCCAATCGCCCCACCCTACTCCCTTTCTGCGGCCAGGATCGCATTGATATCGTAGCGCAGCGCGATGTCCATCACGGCGACGACGGCTTCGGTGGGCGTTTGCGCCTGCGGGGCAATGACGATGCTGATCTGCTTGCGGCTGGTGCGGGCCTTGCGGCCGAGTTGCCGGTCGAGATCGCCCAGGGAAGACTGCACTCCGTTGAGGTAGTAGCTTCCGCTGCGCGAAATGGTGACGTTGTCCAGTTCGGAAGGGGTGCTCGACGGCTGGGAGGAGGTGCCCGGCAACTTGAGGTTCAGGGCGTTGGGGGCTACCAGCGAGGAGGTCAGCATGAAAAAGATCAACAACAGGAAGATGATGTCGGTCAAAGACGACATATTGAACTCCGCGCTAACCTTATTTCTCTTTTTTAATCCCATATTGTTCTTCGATTATCGCTCCACCCGGAGCAAACATCTTTTATCTCTTATCTTTCTACTAGATCACGACTTTTTCTTCGGCTGTGTCGCAATGATCGCCTTGATGCGCAGGCGGCCGGCCACTTCCATGATCTTGGCCACATCGTCGAAAGGTACCCCTTTCTCGGCAACGATGGTCACGGTGAAATCCTCCCGGTTGCCGGCTGAGGAGATCTCGGTGCGCAGGGCCCGTTCGATGGCCCGGTCGCTGATCGGCTTGTTGTTCAGGGTGAAGTCGCCCGAACGCTCGATCGTCA
>JAGQXA010000570.1 GCA_020436865.1 Saprospiraceae bacterium
GAGGGTACGGGAGGAGGTTTCGAGGATTTTCATGAGTCGTGTTTTTTTGTCGTCCATTTCTTCTTGGGTACGTTGCAAAAATGGGGTATAGGGGGCACTTCTGGAAGCATAAAAAATTACATTTGTACTGATGTAAATCTAAGCATAGATTGATTATTAGTTATTTAGAATAAATTTTGTAAAAAAGCCGATATGCGAAACACGCTGCTGGACGATCTGTTGCTGACCTTTACCGCAAAAGAGTGGCAGGAATGGCTACTCTTTTTAGAGGCCGGCTATTTCAACCGGCGGGAAGAGCTTCGGGGGTTGGCCCGGTATCTTCATCGCTGTCATGTGGCCAAGCCCTCGGTTCCGCGTCGGGAGGAGGCCTTTCATGCGATGCATCCCGGCCGGGCTTACGACGATCAGCAGCTGCGCCTGGGCATGAGCCGGCTGAAAAAGTTGGCAGAGGAATTCCTGGCCGTATCGCGTTTTCGCGCGAATGCGCTTGAGGCGGGGCTCTCGGTTTTGCAGGAAATGCGGGAACGACGGCTCGACAAGCACCAGCAATCGGCCCTACAGCAGGTGGAGCGCCGGTTGGAGGGCTACTCATTCCGGGATAGCGAGTACTTTCGACTTGGGCGCCGGCTGGCGGAGGAGCAGTACCTGCGGGAGGCTGGTCAGCGCCGGATCGGTCCGGTCAATCTGCAGTCGCTGTCGGACGCCCTCGACCTGTCGTATGCCACGGAAAAACTGCGGCAGGCCTGCTTCCTGCTTTCGCATCAGTCGGTGTTCCGGACCGACTACCGCTTCGGCCTGTTGCCGGCCGTCGTTCAGCTGGTGGAAGAGCAGGAGTGGCGGGAGCATCCCGGGGTGGCGGTGTACTACAGCGCCTACCAGGCCCTGCAACACCCGGAAGAGGAGCGCTTTTTCCAGGAATTCTATACGGCCCTGAAAAAGGAGGAGCACCTGTTTCCCGAAGAGGAGAAGCGCGCCCTGTATCTGTTGGCCATCAACTTCTGCATCCGGCAGTACAACCTCGGCCGCCGCAACCTGATGCCGCAGCAGTTCGAGCTTTACCGCTGGGGTCTGGAGAAGGGATTTTTGCTGGCCAATGGGGTTTTGTCGCCCTTTACCTATCAGAATATCACCATTCTGGCGCTGGTGCTCGGGGAGGAGCAATGGCTGGAGGGCTTCCTGGAGCAATACCGGCCGGCGCTGGCCCCGGAAAAGCGCGACACGGTGCACGCCTTTTGCCAGGCCTGCCTGGAAGTGCAGCGGCGGCAGTTCGGCCGCGCGCTGGAATTGCTGCAGCGGGCCGAGTACGGCGACCTGCTGCTCAACCTGGCGGCCAAGACCGTGCAGATCAAGGTCTATTACGAAATGGGGGCCTTACAACTGCTCGAATCGCATCTCTCGGCCATGGAGGGCTTCATTCGCCGGAAGAAGGGCTTGTCGTATCACCGGGAGAGTTATCTGCATACGGTGCGTTTCACCCGGCGTTTGCTCGAGTTGAGGCCCTACGACCGGGCAGGCCGGCGGAAGCTGCGCGAACAGATCGAGCAAACGGGAAGCGTGGCGGAAAAGGACTGGCTGTTGAAGCAGTTGGGGTAAGGGAACAGGGCCTAAGCCTTTTTCACAAATTCCGATTTCAGCGCCATGGCGCCGAAGCCGTCGATCTTGCAGTCGATATTGTGATCGCCCTCGGCGAGGCGGATGTTCTTCACTTTCGTGCCGGCCTTGATCGGTCCGGACGCCCCTTTCACCGGGAGGTTCTTGATCACGATCACGGTGTCGCCGTTTTGCAGGACGTTGCCGTTGGCGTCTTTCACGATCGGGGTTTCTTCATCCTGGAGGGCTTTTGGATCCCATTCGTGTCCGCATTCGGGGCAGGCGTAGGCGCCGGTTCCGGTCGCGTAGCCGTAAGGACATTCGCATTGGGGGCAGGTCTTGAGTTCGTCGGACATGTGGCTGTGTTTAGTTTGGGTAATCGCCGGGCGTCATAGCGCGGTCCTCATTGAGTTTTTCGGTATTTCTCCCCGCAAGCCTCGACGC
>JAGQXA010000571.1 GCA_020436865.1 Saprospiraceae bacterium
CCGGATCCCAATACGGTCTTTCGCTTTTCGCTGGAGCCTTTTGTCGATACGGAGGAAGCTGCTTTGGCCGCCGGCACCCAAGTATTTCCCAATCCGTTCGGCGAGGTGTTGAGCCTGCAGTTCGATCTGCCTGCAGCGGCAGAGAACCTGGAACTGAGGGTGTTCGACCTGCTCGGACAAGCTGTTTATTCCGAGCGGCTTGGGGAGATCCAAACCGGCCGCCGCGATCTCCTGCTGACCGGCCTTCCTGCGGGCGCTTATACCGTGCAACTTCGCGATGGGCAAGAGGTGTGGTCGACCATGGTGGTGAAGCAATAGGAGGCTTAGGGAACGGCTTGGCGCAGCCCTAATTGGCGGGCGGTGACCTGTTCGCGCAGGAGGTCGTGGTAGATCATGCGGAATTCTTCCTGCGTCTTGACCACATTGGTGATGCTGACCGTTTGCACGCGGCCCTCGCGATCCATGATGAAGTCGTTGTACGGGTCGCCATCGCCTCCGGTGAAATGGAATTGCTGGATCGCTTCCAGGCTAAAGTCTTCCCGTTCTTCCAGCCACTCGGCAAACCAGCGGTTGCGTTTTTCCTGAATGGGTGGCGGATAAAGCGTGGTCGACGACCAGATGTGGTACCCCTGCGGATCGAGCAGGCGGAAGTGAACGTCCTTTTCGTCCCAGCGCAATTCGCTGAGCTGGCCGGCGTCGACGATCACCATAGTGAAGGGCTCCATGCCCTCGAAGTCGTAGTTGCGGGCGAATGCTTCGGCCGAGGGAAAGCCGAAGAAGTCGAGCACCATGATCCCGCGGCTGCGCTTATAGGGCGGTTCGTGACGGTGCTTCTCGAAGGCTCCGTTCAACAGGCAGACGACCCGGTTGGCGTCGGAAAGGGCGATCCAGGTGCCTCCGGCCGCCGTATCCCGCGGAAAGAGCAGGCGTTGCCGACCGGCCTCTTCAAAGGTCAGGTTGCGAGGCGATCGGGCCGCGTTTTCGTCGCGATTCGAAGATAGGATGTAGCCCTCCTGTGCTTGAGGGATGTAGGTTACCGTACACATACTGCCGCTTGTTTATCTGAAAGGGAGGTCCGCTTGCCGAACCCATTACGAGAACAAACCGGCCCGACAAAAGTTATCCGGCGGCGGTGGAGGAGTCGATCGTTTGGCCAGGGGCAGGGGCTTGGCGGTCGCCTAATCATTGGCGGAATCCTCTTCGGCAGGATCGTAATAGACCACCACGTCTTCCAGCTTCTTGCGTTGCAGGTTCGGCACGGTCGCATCTTCGGCCGGATAACCGACGGGAATGAGCAGGAAGGGGCGCTCGTTCTCCGGGCGCTTCAGCAGGTCCTGCAGGAAGTTCATCGGGCTCGGCGTATGGGTGAGCGCCACCAGGCCGGCATGGTGAATGGCCGACAGCAAAAAACCCGAAGCCAGGCCGACCGATTCGTTGACATAGTAATTCTTCCGCTTCTGGCCCTGATCGAGATCGTAGGCCTTCTTAAAGACGACGATCAGCCAGGGAGCGATCTCCAGGAAGGGCTTTTCCCAATCCGTGCCGAAGGGCTTCAAGTCTTCCAGCCATTCTTCGCTCATCCGGCCGTGGTAATTTTCGTATTCTTCTTTTTCCGCGGCAATGCGGATGGCCTTTTTGAGTTCCGGATCGGAAACGACGCAAAAGGTCCAGGGTTGCTTATGAGCGCCGGAAGGCGCGCTAGAGGCGGCCATGACGATATTCTCGATGATCTCCCGCGACACCGGCTTATCGGCGAATTCGCGAACGGTCCGGCGCTTGTCCATAAACTGGTAGTATTCCCGGCTGCGCCGCAACATTTCGGCCCTGGGATACCGGATACCCCGCAAGGGAATGAAGGCCGCATCACTGTTCTTCTGCATAAAGATGGATCTAAGGGAGGCAAAGATAGGAAGAAAAGGGTACAAAGG
>JAGQXA010000572.1 GCA_020436865.1 Saprospiraceae bacterium
CGCAGCGAACCACCGTTTCTCCGCTGCTCGCATCGGAAAAAACCAGCGAGTCGACCGCTTTTAGCGGCTCCTTGCTGAGCAAGGAAAAATGTAGCACGACCCGGTCGCTGTCCTGTCCGGAGTAGTTGAGGGTGAAATCGGCCTCGAAGACCACCTTGGGGTTCTTGGCCTTGAAGGCGACCGGCGTGGCGAAATAGAGGACCCGGTCGGTTTGCTCCAGTCGCTTCAGATAGTTACTGCTTTTCTGCGCCGTGGCGGTGGCGACGAGGAGGAGCAAGCCCAACAGCAGGGTAAAAGATCTTATCGGCATCGGTGTAGTTTTTGGGTGAGGGTACGAGCTTCGAAGGCCTGTCGCAAGAGCGCCTCGTCCGGACTGTGCCGGTCGAGCATGGTGACGGTCCTGAACTGAGGATCGGCGATCAGCAGCCGCAGCAACGCGGTGCTATCCGATCGCCCCAGCAGATAATAGCAGTCCCACTGCTCTACCCGTTCGGAGGCCCGGGCAAGCACTTCGCCGGAGCGACCTTCCACTTTCGGAAGCGCGCTCTGCAGGTCGGCCTGGTTGAATACGCTGATGTAATAGCGTTCGCCGGCGGCGGTTTCGATGGTCTTGACGAAGAACTGGCCGGCCGAGTCGATCCAATAACGGTTGAAATACAGCTGATAGTCTTCCGAGCCTTCGGGCATGATCTGCGGCGCTGTTTCGAACAGCAGGCAAAGCCCGTGGCTGAGCGTGACCGCCCGCGGATCGCCGGCAAATACGACGTCGGCTTGTTGTTGGCGCCAGAGCCACCAGACCGTTCCGGTCAGGAGGGCAACAAGCGCAAGCAGGAGGAGAAGGCGATTTTTCATAAAAATAGATCGGCCCCACATTGACGTGCAATATGGGGCCGGTATGCAGTGTTCCAGATTATTCGCCGTACACGTAGATGGTGAAGGTGGCGAAGATCCCGAGAATGCTCTTGGCATGGTAGTCGACGTGCGAGATCTTGCTGATGCCTGCCTTGCGGGCAGCGGCTTCGATGCTGGCGTCGCCGGTGGCAACGATACCCAGGATCGAGGTGATCTCGGCGGTACCTACTTTGCTGGCTACCGGATTCGAAGTAGCCTGGTACGGAGCTTGTACATCGGTGTACAGCCAGCCGACGGCCGGCGTAGAAACGAAAGCACCACAGCTGGAAAGAATGAACGCGATTGCGCTCAGGAGCAGAAGGTTTTTCATGGCGAAAGGTAAATTTGAATGATAATAAATGGTTTTCTAGAGGCCGAAATATAGAGGATTTCCAGCCATATTCCATAGCACAGCCCGCTTTTTTCCGGAAACCTCTCCTGAAAATCGACTAAACTTCCCCCTTGCTTTCCAAAGAACCTGACCGGAGTCCGGCCCAAACCAGCAGCGCCCAGCCAAGGATGAACAGCAGGCCCCCGATCGGGGTGACGGGCCCCAACCAGGCTACGTCCAACCCACTGACGGCCCGTGTCGCCAACAGGTAGATCGACCCGGAAAAGCAGAGGATGCCGGCGACGAAAAGCCAGCCGGCCCAGCGGAGCAGGGAAGAAGTGGAATGCTTCTGCCAAAGGGCCACGACAAACAGCGCCAGCGCGTGATAGAACTGGTAGCGCACGCCGGTGTCGAAGCTGCTCACCTTGCTGGGCTCGAGATGGGCGGAAAGGAAATGCGCCGCAAACGCGCCGAGGATGACTGCGAGCAGGGCGAAGATCGCCCCAAGGATGAAGAATCGTCGTTCCATGTCTTTAGCTTTTAGTGTCGCTTTTTTTCTGAACAGCGTGCTGACGCTGAAGGGCGATTGGATATTCACCACAAGAAAACATAGAAAACACAAAGTTTGCTGCGATCGGGCCGCTGCAAGCACCAAAATCCCGCCCGCTATGGAAGAAGTGCGGGATTCCGTAGTTTTGACGCTTTCAATCCCTTCCGAGATGAACCCGACCCGATCCAAACGCCTCTTGCCGTTCGGCATAGCCCTGGCCCTACTGGCTTTCCTGTTCTGGCAGCCGTTCTTTCGCCTGCCCTGGGTAAATGTAAGTCCTTTTGCGGCGGTGCCCAAGGGCGCCCCTGTCATTTTTCAGCTAAATCCGGGCGAAGCAGC
>JAGQXA010000573.1 GCA_020436865.1 Saprospiraceae bacterium
CCCCTGGCCTGCTTCATCCTGGCCAACGTAGCCCTGCGAACGGGGCGCAACGACGAGGCCATCCGCCTGCTCGAACAACGCCCGTCGGGACGCTCTTTCCATCCCTTCCCCTACCTCGATTTCATGCTGGGCCTGGCCAAATTGCAGCGACTCGACGCCGACGCCGACCTCCCCTTCCAGCGGTTTCTGGACGACTTCAAAGGGCGCAATTTCATTAAGGAAGCCTATCAGAAGCTGGGGTGGCATTACCTGCTGCAGGGCGACGAGCCGCGCTACCGCGAGTGCATGCGCCGGTGCCGCGAACGGGGGTACACGGTAGTGGAAAACGACCAAAGCGCACTGCGCGAAGCTGAAGGAAATCGCCTGCCTCATCCGCAGTTGCTGCAGGCGCGACTGTTGTTCGACGGCGGTTATTACCAACGCGCCGATCAGATCCTGCGCCAACTCCCGGCCATCAGCCTGCGCGATCGCTACGATCAGTTGGAGCACACCTACCGCTCAGGCCGCATCCTGCAGCAGTTGAACCGCCCGCTGGAGGCGCTCCAGTTCTATGAAAAGACGATCGCAGAAGGGGAAGACGATCCGTGGTATTTCGCCTGCCGGGCGGCGCTTGAGTCCGGCCATATCTACGAAGCGATGGGTGATCGCTCGAAAGCCCGCGATCTTTTCGAAAAATGCCTCTCGATCAAGCCCAAGGAGCACCGCACGGGGCTGCACCAGGCCGCCAAGGCCGGGTTGGGGAGAGTGAAGTAAAACGATAGCGGTCGGAACGCTTGAAGCGTTCCGACCGCCAAATTTTCTCACACCCGCAGGATATTCCCTTCCTGCCCGAACCACCGCACACACAACAGGATGCCGATCGTGGCCAGCAGCACCAGCGAAACGAAGGTCAGTCCGAGCAGGCCGTAGTCGACCGTACCGGCAATGATCTCTTTGCTGGCCAGGCCGACATTGACGATGGGGATGAGCGCCGTGGCAAAACTGAATTTGATATTGGGCACCGATGCGACGATCGCCAGCGGAATGATGGCCACGATCACCATGGGCTGGATGAGGGTTTGGGCCTCCTTGAACGAGCGAGCGTAGATCGAGGCCGGGATCAGGATGCCGGCAAAAAAGATCGTCAGCGGCACGATCATGAGGACGATCAGCGCGATCGAGGTCGGATTGAGGATCTGCAAGATGATGTTGCGGAATGCCTCCGGGATATCTGGAATGAACTGCAGCGCCGCATACATGCCGACGATCGACAGCAGTCCGGACAATACGCCCGACAACACCACCGTCAGCATCTTGCCCGTCAGGATCTGCAGGCGACCCACCGGTACGGTGAGGATCGTTTCCAGGGTGCCGCGCTCTTTCTCGCCGGTAAACAGGTCGATCGACGGATACATGGCGCCCACCAGACAGAACAGCACGAAGATGTAGGGCAGAAATCCGCCGATCATCTTGCCGAGCGACTCGCGGCTGGTGTAAATATCGACCTGCTCCACATCGATCGGCGTGATCGTGGCCGGACTGGCGCCCAACAGGTCGAGACGCTCCCGCAACACGGACTCGTCATACTCCTCCAGCGTTTTGGATAGCCGGTCGAAAGGGATCTCGTTGGTGGAATTATAGTACACCTGCAACTTGCCCGTGTTCCCGGCTTCGATCAGAGCGTCGAAGCCCGGCTCGATGATCATGGCCAGGTCCAGGCTATCGGCCCGGACCAGATCGCGGAACTCCGACGGGTCGATCCCGCTCAGCAGTTGCAGATCCTTCCGCCGCTCGAGCCGCTCCATCAGATCGGCCCCTTCGCCATGCGTTTCTACGGCGACGCGCAGCGTTTTCTCCCGCTCGCTTTCCGCCTGCGAGGTCGAAACCTGGGCCATCAGGCTGATCAACAAAGGAATAAGCACCAGCGGCATGACCACCATGGTGAGCAAGGTACGGCGGTCGCGCAGGGTGTCGAGCATTTCCTTCCGGAAGATCGTGAGGATGTTGTGCATGTTTTCGCGGTTTTTCCAGCCACAAGGTAGGGAATCATACTGGATACTAGTATCCAGTATCCAGTATCTGATCCTTCAATCGCCGGGCAAGCAAGTCCACGATCCGGCGGCGCAGTTCATTCTCCTGCTCGAGATAGCGGCCATATTCTTCCGTAGTAAAATGACCGACGATCGTACCGATAAGACCATTGCGAAAAGGGATGTCCTGGCGCAGGGCGTGATCGATATACGCCTCTTTTTTAGCCCGGCTCAGAGAGGCGAATACGTTCTTGTGCTGCCGGATGTATTGCCGGAAAACAGCTACCAGCAGATCGTTCTGGAACTTCAGGATCGGGCGGAGGGTCG
>JAGQXA010000574.1 GCA_020436865.1 Saprospiraceae bacterium
CCATATCCCACACCCCCACTACAATCCCTCCTCCGCGCCCGCCGCAATCCAGTCCTTGATATCCTGGATGTATTGTTCCTTCTTTTCCAGCCAATCCGAATCCGGCTCGACGATAAGCGGCATGGTACCTGAATTTCCGTCGATGTCATAAGTGAGGCGGGCGATCAGCAGGGAAGCTCCGACATCACCCGGTTTGACGCGTACCGAGAAGGTACCCTGTGGGTCGTTCTTGACGATGGGGTGGTTGACCAGCGTGTGAAAGGTGCTTTGCACTGTGCGGAAATCGGGTTCGAAAGTGCCGTCGTGACAGCCCGAATTAGCGCAGGTCGGCCGGAAGATATTAGCATGTAATCCGGACAGCGATTTCGGGTCGAGCGTTGCTGTCGACAAGGTGTCGCCGCCCGGATCCTCGATCAGGTCGTATGGATTCTCGTATTTTTCCTTAAAACAACCGGCTAGCAGGAACAGGCCGAACAGGAGCAGAGCGGGATTCTTCATTTATATGGCTTAAATGCGATCGAAAAGCGAAAGAGCGTCGTAATGCAGCAGTCCGGAATTCATCACTTCGTTCTTGACCCCCAGGATCTCGGCTATGGTCGGCACGATGTCGGCGGCATCGCCGACCGGACTACTTTCGGAGCCGACGGTCAGCCCGGCATCGATACCCGGGCCTGCCATCATGGTGAAAATGCGGCGCGAGTTGGCATCGGAATCGTGGTCGTAGGCCAGCCAGTCGTTCTCGTCGAGGATGCTGTTGGGCTCGAGGTTGCGCCCATGTTCGGGCATGGCCATGAGGATGGTGTCGCCCGCCATTTCCGGGATCTGCGTCTGAATGTAGTTCCAAAGGAATCCGACGGCATGATCGGCCCGGTGCAGGGCCTTCAGATAGCTGGTAAAGCTCGAGTGGCAGCTGTCGACCGCGCCCATGTTAACCACCAGCAACTTCGGTTTGAACCAGCGCAACACTTCGGTGGCATAGCCGATGGTCGAAAGGTCCTGGTTGTCGGTCACCGGCGGAAAGGCGATCTGTCCGTTGGATTTCCGCTCGAAAGTGTTGAGAATGAAGGCTTTGATGTCTTCCTTTTCTTCCGGAGTATTGTTCAAGTGTGGGATCTCGCCGCCCTGTTGCATAAAGCTCTGGTTGAGGAAGATCCGCATCTTGTTGATCGGATCGAGCTCTTCCTCCGGATGGTATAGTTTGAAACCGTCGAGATGCTGTTCGCCCTCTGGTCCGAAGGTAATGTTCGGTGCAAAGAAGTTGGCTCCATAGCGCCAGCCATAGCCCGGATATTCCGAATGGTTGAGCAGCGGCGTCGAATTGTTGATCCCGTTGCCGATGAACCAAACATCGGTGGCCTTAGCCCCGGCATGCCGGCGCAGGTATTCGAAAATGGTCGGATGGACCGGCCGTTGTTGCAGGCCTTGCGTGACGCCGTAATGCCCCGATACGCCAGTGCTTAGCCCCGTATAGTGCCCGGTGCCTCCCGAAGAGTAGCGAACTTCCTTGAACAGCGTGCCGATCTGGTCGAGCGGCGTCGACAGAATGGGAGAGATGGGCTGCCCGCCCGGTTGCCCGTCCGGCGTATCCACTCCATACACGATCTTGATGTCGGGAGGCGTGCCGGTCAGCATGTTGTACAGGATGTTGCCCTCCACGTCGAGGTTCTGATCTGCCAGGTAGCGCTGGTACATGGCCTCCTGCTGCCGCACGCCCCCTGCGAACAACACAAATACGACATGACCGGCCATCGGCGGGTTGCCGGTGGTGGCAAACAGACGCCCGGTCGGCAGGATGTAGGGAGCGGCGATGGCGGTGGCGGCCGTCAGACCGGCCCGGCGGAGAAAAGTGCGGCGCTTCATCTCGTTAGATTTGGGATTTGGGATGTGAGATTTGGGATGTGAGATTACAAGTATCTCACATCCCAAATTTCACATCTCAAATCAATAATAGTAATACTCGTTGCAGGTCGCGAAGGTGAAGTACACGTGTTCGGGCGTCAGGTTGGGATGCGACTCGATGAAATTCACAAAAAAGGTCTTCTCGGC
>JAGQXA010000575.1 GCA_020436865.1 Saprospiraceae bacterium
GGTCCGGCGACCCTCTGTGTAGGCGATCCGGTGACCTTCGCTGCCGACGAGGCCGGGCCGGGCGCCGTTTACCAATGGAATTTCGGACCGAATGCCCAACCCTCGACGGCTTCTACGCCCGACGTGACGGTCGTGTACAACCAATACGGCGTGTACAACATCGGACTAACGGTGCAGGCCAACGACTGCACCGCCCAGGTATTCCATTCGGTGTATGTCACCAACAGCCCTGCCAATTGCGGGCCGGGCGCGCCAGACTTCGACCAGGAACAGCCGGAGGCCGCCGCAGAAGTACGGGAAGGCTCGCCGATCCAGGTGATCGAACCGGCCTTGCGGATCTTCCCCAATCCGTCGAAAGGCCTGATCCACCTCAGCTGGAGTACCGGGTTCGCCGAAGCGACGCCCCTGTTCCTGTACGACCTGTCGGGCAAGCTGCATCGCAGCCAGACGATCGAAGCGGGCACTCAGCAGTCGCAACTGGATCTGTCGGACCTGCCAGCGGGCATCTATTTGCTACAGTATCGCGACGAGCACCTTGGCTGGCAGACCAGCCGCGTGACCAAGCAATAGAAAAGCGGTCGGAGGTTCGCAGCACTGCGAACCTCCGATCACTCCCCCTGCACTCTTTTTATCGGAATTGTCGTGCGCCTAACCGATAAGCAACCTGCTCACTCGCCATGCTATCGGACAAGTACGTAACTTAGGAGCCTGTTTGGCAGGCATTTCAGAACCCCTTTCTGAAGCGATGGCCTCCGGCAGAGAATACGACAATTCTACTCCAATGAGAAAAATAAATGCCTGGGGCCCCTTCCTGATGGGCCTGCTGATCCTGAGCCTGTCGTTTGCCTGCTCTAAAGAAGACCGGTTGAAAGTCGATCAGGAACTGATCGAGAATTTCCTCGCCGAAAATCAGATCGAAGCAGAGCTCCACTCTTCCGGGCTATACTACCGGGTCGAAGAAGGCGGCTCCGGCGACGAGAGCCCAGACATCAATTCTCTGGTGCAAGTCGGCTACACAGGCTATCTCCTGAGCGGTAGCGTCTTCGACCAATCTCCACCGGGCAATCCTCCGAAGTTCCTGCTGCAGAACGTGATCCGTGGCTGGCAGGAGGGCATTCCTCTCTTTAAGAAGGGCGGCAAAGGCACCTTGTACATCCCTTCTACCCTGGGCTACGGCAATATGCAGGTAGGACCGATCCCCCCGAACTCCGTTCTCATTTTCGAGATCGAACTGATCGATTTCTGGAACTGATCCCGATCGCTATCGCTGATCAGCGCCTTTTCTTCAAGTAGTCGATCACGGCTCGGCGGATATCCGAGCGCAGATCGCCGGCATCGCCTTTGGCGGGGCGATCGATCTCCAGAATACCCGGATTGTCGGGTGTGAAAAAATCCAGGCGCGTTTCGAGGCCGGTCAAGAGGAAATCGCTCGTCACGATCCAATACTCCCGGTCGCCCTGTACGGGTTCGCCTTCGATGAGCCAGGTACCCTTGTCGGCGGAAGTGTATTCGATATTGGAGTACATCAGGTAGCCTCCGGTACCCCGGTTGGCGCGACCTGCATCGAGCACTTCCCGCAGCAAACTGCCTTTCAGGCGCACATCGACCAGCGCACCGCCGAAAGGAAGACAGCGGAAAACGTCGATCGCCAGCACTTTGCCCGCCAATTGATCGTCGATGCGCACGGAGCCGCTATTGATCACCGAGGCGCCGGCCGCATTCCTGGAGGCTTGCAGAGCGCTTTCCGTGATGATCGTACCCAGATTCGTGGGGTGATCGCGAATGGTCGCCTCCCGCCCGTCGAGCGGTTGCTGCGTCACATATACCACTTCGTACGGATCTTCGACGACCTGGGTGATGGCGTTGTCCTGGATCGTCTTCCACTTGTCAACGATGGCTTCTACGGAGGGGGCGGCCTCGATCTCATCGGTGATCGGCAGCCACTCGGAGTTCAGCTCTACCTCGCCGCTGCGTTTGTCGATCTTCAGCCGGTGAATATAGGCCGATTTCACATTGGCATCGGCCTTGGCGACCACAGTACGACCGACGGTATCGATCTGGTGATCGTGATCGTGCCCGCCCATGATCAGGGGCGCCTTCGGGGTCAGGGCGGCCAGTTTGAGATCCTGGATCATTTCGAGGTGAGTCAGGCCTACCACCACGTCGGTTTGAGCGAGCAAGGCCTGATAGTCTTCCTGTGCTTTTCGATAAGGATCGTCGTACTGGACGTAGTCCACCGGATTAGCCGGCACGGTGGCGCCGAAAATACCGACCTTGACGCTGGTGCCGTCGGCGTCTTTGGCTTCCCAGATATAGTAGTCGGGCTGCTGGTAGCGTACGCCCCCCTTCTCCTTGAAGAAGGGTACCGGACGACCATTTTCCAGATAGCGCAGATTGGCGCAGATCCAGGTAAAATCGGATTCATCCAAGCGGGCGAGCAGGTCTTTCGCCTTAAGATCGAATTCGTGATTGCCGAAGGCCACCACCTCGACACCGCTGGCGTTCATGACTTCCACCATCTGCCGGCCCTGGATGCGCTGACCTTCGAACTTGAGGGTACCCAGTAGCGACGGATTGAGAAAATCGCCGGCATGGACGAAAAGGGTATTCGGGTTTTCCGCCTGCAGTTGCTGGAATACCGTAGCTATCCGCGCCATGCCCCCCACCTTGCCGTTCTCGAGCGGAGCGATCTCGTAGACGTCGTTGATATGCAGAAAGACCAATTCAATGATCTGGTCGTCGACAGGATTCGTGCTCAGCTTGCGGGCAGTATCGCAGGCGGCGAACAACAGGGCGATCAGCATTGCTGCAACAAATGTGAAATAGGATCTCATGGGGCAGGCCAGTTTGATTTGAAAATGCGGTTCCTGCCAAATATAGACCATTATTTTTTATTTTGGGCGGCAGCATCATCATCCAACTGCCCTGCCATGACGACCGACTCCAACGCCTCCCCAACCCTGCTCTGGAATCCGAGCGAAACTTTCCGCCGACAGTCCCGTCTCACGCACTATCTGCAATGGCTCGCCCGGGAAAAAGACCTGGAATTCGACGATTACCAAGCTCTTTGGGAATGGTCGGTCGACGACCTCGAGGGTTTCTGGACGAGCATCGCCGATTATTTCGAGGTGATTTTCCACCAACCATACCGCTCGGTCCTTTCCGGCAAGGCCATGCCCGATTTCCGGTGGTTCTCCGGAGCTACGCTCAACTATGCCGAGCATGCCTTCCGCCATGCGCATCCCGACCGGCCGGCCATCCTCTTTCGCTCGGAGCGGCACGAACTGATCGAGATCGGTTGGGCCGAGCTCCGGCAGCAGGTCGCCTCGATGCGGGCCTACCTGCAGTCGGTCGGCGTGAGCCGGGGCGACCGGGTCGTGGCTTTCCTGCCGAACATCCCGGAGGCCACCATTGCCTTTCTGGCGGCTTGCTCGCTGGGCGCGATCTGGTCGAGTTGCTCGCCCGATTTCGGGGTCAACAGCGTTGTCGACCGCTTCCAGCAGATCGAACCGAAGGTGCTCTTTGCCGTCGACGGCTACCAGTATAATGGGAAGGCCTTTGACAAACAAGGCGACGTGCAAGCCATCCGCGAACAACTGCCCACGGTCGAACAACTGGTGCTGGTACCCTACCTCCAAGCCGAGAATACAGGCGAGGCCTTGCCCGGTTGCATTTTGTGGAACGACACCTTCCGCGCCGACGTGCCGGAACTCACCTTCGACCCGGTGCCTTTCGAACATCCGATCTGGGTGCTGTATTCTTCGGGCACGACGGGCATTCCCAAGGCCATTACGCACTCGCATGGGGGCGTCTTGCTCGAACACTTCAAGTATCTGGCCTTCCACAACGACCTGCACGAAGGCGAGCGCTTCTTCTGGTTTTCGACCACCGGCTGGATGATGTGGAATTTTGTGCAGGCCTCCCTGCTACTCGGCGCTACGATCGTACTGTACGACGGCAGTCCGGGCTATCCCGATTTGAACGCTCTGTGGAAATTCACGGAGGAAGCCGGTATCCACCACTTCGGCACCAGCGCTCCCTACATGGTGGCCTGCATGAAGCAGGGCCTGGAACCCGGTCGGCAGTTCGACCTTCGAGCGCTGCGCTCGATCGGGTCGACCGGCGCGCCGCTTCCACCGGAAGCCTTCGACTGGGCCTACCGGAATGTGAAGGAAGATCTCTGGCTCTGCTCGATGAGCGGCGGTACCGATGTTTGCACGGCCTTTGTGGGCGGATGTCCGCTTCTGCCCGTCTATCTCGGCGAGATCCAATGCCGGGGTCTGGGCTGTTCGATGGAAGCATGGGACGATCTCGGCAACCCCCTGATCGAAGAGGTGGGCGAAATGGTTGTGACCAAACCGATGCCCTCCATGCCGATCTATTTCTGGAACGATCCCGGCAAGAAGCGCTACCTGAGCAGTTATTTCGAGATGTTTCCCGGTATCTGGCGCCACGGCGACTGGCTCAAGATCACCTCTCGCGGCACTTTGGTGATCCTGGGTCGTTCGGATGCTACCCTCAACCGGCAAGGCGTGCGGATCGGCACGGCGGAGATCTACCGCAGTCTGCACCA
>JAGQXA010000576.1 GCA_020436865.1 Saprospiraceae bacterium
CGGCCTTCCTGGAAGCGGCCTATACCAAGGCGCGATACAAGCTGCAACTCGACGATGCGATCTATCGTGGCATGGCCCTGGCCGTGGACGAAATGGAAAAAGAGATCGCCGGGGAAGTGGCCGCCAGTATACAGGAGGCCTCGTCCACTGACCTGCCCGCGACTTCCGTCATCCAGGCGGAGATCGGGAAGGCCGGCCAGCGTTGTGTGGAGTTGTTGGCAGCCTATGATATGCGAGATTTCGGACAGAACTGGCTCAGCGACCTGGCCGCTTCGGCCGGCCAGATCCGGACTCAACTGGAAACGGTATCCAATAGCTTCGATCCACTCGAGGAAACGGACTATGCGGCCATCATCAAAGGCGTCTGGGAAGAGGCTAACCGGCCTTCGTCCCGTCAGAAGCTCGTGGCCGAATTGACCGAATACACCCACCCTCTGCGGGCCATCCATGAATTCGATCAGTTGCTAGGGGGCGCGCCGGTCCTGCAGGACGCAGCTGTCGAGATCGGGCGGGTGACCGGACAACTGATCGAGTCGCATCGCAAGTTTATGGACATGGCCCCCGATGGCATGGTCGCTCCGGCCGGACAAGTAAGCGCCGTCGCCATGAATGATGCAGCGGTATTCGATTTTATTTACCAGGAAAATGCAAATGGCGCGTTTTTCGGCGCCACGCACCTGGAAGCGCTGAATGCCGAACGAATTCGTTTTCGTCAAACGCTTATCGACCTGGCTACCGCTACGATCCGGCAGGTGAAATCGGAAATGAACGGCGAATCGACGGAGTCTGAAAATGGAAACTATCCGAACGAGGAAGACTTTATCTTTGCCCTGGAAAACGAATCGAAGATCGCGGTCGATCGCGTTCCGAGCCGGGAGCAGATCGAAGACCATCTGAGCGCCCTTAGCCGTTATTTGCAGGAACTCGATGCGGATCTGAAATACGCCCGTCAGGCCCTGGCTTCGAACCGCGCCGGTCTGGACGAACTGGAACTGGCCTTTGCCGGAGAAGTCATCGCCCAGCGGGAGCGCGAATACCAGGGCTGGAAAAAGTGGCTGGCCCGAACGCAAGGTGAGTACGAAAGCCTGTCGCCTTCGGAATCGCACATTCTGTACTATCTCGAAGGCGCCAATGCGATCTCTACGGCCTCTCTCGGTGCAAGCGGCGCCGACTACTCGAAAGCCGAACAATTGGAGCGGGAACTGAGCTCGGCAACCCGGATCCATGTACAAGCACTGCAGGAAGCCTATTCGACCCTGCAAGAAGCCTATCGGGAAAGACTGGATCAGGAATTGTCCGCATCCCGGGAAGAACTGAACGACGCAACTACCGGCGAGCCGGAAGGCAAGTAATCTGCAATGGCTTCTGCATTTGGCCACGCCCTCGTTGCCGGCACGATCGGCAGTAGTTACGGCTCGACCTACCGCAGCTGGAAATTCTGGCTCCTGGGGGTGTTCTGTGCGGTGGTTCCGGATGCCGATGTCCTGGCTTTTCGCTTCGGGATCCCCTACGAACATGTGCTCGGCCATCGGGGGATCACGCACTCGCTGTTTTTCTCTGCCCTTCTGGGAATGTTCGTTACCGCCCTGTTCTTCCGGGAAATCCGTCTTTGGAGCCGCAAAGGTTTGCTGCTTCTGCTCTTCTTTTTCCTCTGCACCGCCTCCCACGCCCTGCTCGATGCCCTGACCAATGGCGGCCGGGGCGTCGCACTCCTGGCTCCCTTCGACAATACGCGCTACTTCTTCCCCTGGCGTCCCATCCAGGTCTCTCCTCTAAGCATCGACCGCTTCTTTTCCCATTGGGGATGGCGCGTCATCCGCAGCGAATTGGTGTGGATCGGCATCCCCTGCCTGCTATACACGGCGGCCATGCGTCTACGCCGGGGGCTATAGAGGGGGGACCTCTCCGAGGTCCTGGGGGCGGGATCCTTCGGATCCGCCCTTGCCACCCTTTCACCTTTTCACCCTTTACTCCTTCACCACCCTTTCTACCGTCCGGCTTACGCCGTCCGTCATTTCCAACCAATAAACGCCGGCGGGCAATTGCGACAGGTCGAGCCCCTGACCGGGCATCAGGCGCGGCTGACGGGCAATTCTGCCGAGCGGGTCGATCAATCGCAGGTCGAGGCCGCCTGGGGGCGTGTTCAGGATGTGGATCGGGCCTGAGCTGGGGTTGGGAGCCGGCTGCCAGTTCGGAGCGCCGGTCGCCAACTCGTCGGTATCGGTGCACATGACGACGACGATATGGCCGCTCGTCAGATCGAAGCAGCCGGTGGTAGGCTCCGTATAGGTGTAGACGATCGTATGGTCGCCCAGGCCGGCTTCGGCCGGATCGAATTGATCGCCGGTGACGCCGGGGCCGGTCCACTCGCCTCCGACCGGACTACCGCCGCTCAGGCTGATCAGTCCGGCATCGCTGCAGACGGTATCGAC
>JAGQXA010000577.1 GCA_020436865.1 Saprospiraceae bacterium
CCGCTGCAGGGCGCCTTCATCATCGAAGAGCTGACCGAACTGGTAGAAGAAGCGGTGCTGATGGAATTCGACCGCCTGACCGAACGCGGCGGCGTGCTGGGCGCCATGGAAACCATGTACCAACGCGGCAAGATCCAGGAAGAAAGCCTGTACTACGAAACGCTAAAACATACCGGCGAATACCCGATCATCGGCGTGAACACCTTCCTCAACAAAGACGGCTCGCCCACGATCATCCCGCAGGAGGTCATCCGCGCGACGACCGAAGAAAAAGAGAATCAGATCCGCACATTGCAAAACCTTCAGCAAGCCAATCAGGAAAAATGCGCTGAACACTTGAAGTGCCTCCAGCAAGTAGCCATCAACAACGGCAACACCTTCGCCGAATTGGTGGAAGCTGTCAAGTACTGCTCTCTGGGCCAGATCACCCACGCCCTCTACGAAGTGGGGGGGCAGTATCGCCGCAATATGTAGTCGGATTGGGTTATTGGGGGAATTGGGTTATTGGGTTATTGGGTCCAGTGGTCCGAGGATCCTTGGGTCCTTTGGAGTTTTGCCTCTTCGCCCCTTTCTCCCTCTTAAACCTTTGTCACCTCTGCAACCTCTACAACCTCTGTCACCCTTCAAATTTCCCCACACCGCTCCGCCAACCACTGCCGCTCGCGCTCGTCCAGCTGCGGGCTCAATCGCTCATACACCTCCCGGTGGTAATCGTTCAGCCACTGCCGTTCATCCGTCGTCAGCATCGACACTTCGATCAACTGCCGGTCGATCGGAAAGAGCGTCGTCGTCTCGAACTCCAGGAATTTCCCGAACTCGGTTTCGCCGGCTTCGCGGCACAAGACCAGATTTTCGATGCGAATGCCGTACTGGCCGGTCAGGTAGAAGCCCGGTTCGTTGGAGGTGAACATCCCCGGCGCAAAGGCCGTGGTGCCTCGGCTGGTAGCATTGCTGGCGGCGAAGCCCTGCGGCGGTTCGTGCACGTTCAGGAAAAAACCAACCCCATGCCCTGTGCCGTGGCCGAAGTTCAGGCAGGCGTTCCACAAGTGCATGCGGGCGAAAGCGTCGAGTTGCATACCGTTGACGCCCACCGGAAAGCGGGCCATCGCCAGGGTAATATGGCCTTTCAATACTAGTGTAAAATGCTGTTTTTGTTCGGCGGTAGGGGGGCTGAGCGCCGTCGTGCGGGTGATATCCGTCGTGCCGTTGAGGTACTGCCCGCCGCTGTCGAGCAGGAGAATACCCTCCGGACGAATGTCGGCGCAGGAGCCGTACTCCGGCCGGTAGTGAATGATGGCGCCGTTGGCATTGTAGCCCACGATGGCCGAGAAACTTTCCCCGAAATAATCGCCCTGCTCGCGGCGAAATTGATCGAGCCGCTCGGCCACTTCGGCCTCGGGTACGCTGCGTTCCTGCAAGGTCGCCTCCAGCCAGCGGTAGAGTTTCAGCAGAGCCACCCCGTCTTTGACCATCACCTCGCGGATGTGGCCGATCTCGGTTTCGTTCTTGATCGCCTTGAGCGGCAGCACGATGTTGTCGCCCTCCTGCAACGCGGCATGACTCAGTTGCGCGTAGATTTCGGCATTGGCCGAAGCCGGATCGATCAGTACCTTTTTGCCGGCCGGCAAGGCTTGCAGGAAATCGCCGACCGTGGCGTACGCTTGCAGTTCGATACCTGCAGCCTGCAGGTTAGTCCGCAAGCCGGCAGGCACTTTCTTTTCCTCCACGAACAAGCGGCCGCCTCCGGGCTCCAGAAAGAGAAAACTGTAGAATACCGGATTGCACTCGACATCCTGCCCCCTCAGGTTGAGCAGCCAGGCGATATCGTCGAGCGTCGTGATCAGGTAGCCGTCAACGCCGCGTGTCGCCATTTTCTGGCCGACTTCCCGCAGTTTCTCCCCGCGGCTTCGACCGGCGTAGCGAAGTTCGTGCTCGAACACCTCCGCAGGCGGCAAGGGCGGCTGATCGGTCCAGATACCCGAAAGCAGATCTAGGTCGATCTGCAGCTGAATGCCCTTCCGTTCCAAAGCCCGTTGCAGGTGCCGCACTTGCCCGATGGAAAACAGGCGACCGTCGATCCCCACCCGCGCGCCGGCCAGCAGGTTTTCAGCGAGCCAGTCGATATGCTCCGGGGCGTGCGGAACTTTCTGTTTTTGCAATTGAATGCCCGTACCCGCCAGCTGACTTTCGGCCTGCAGGAAATAGCGGCTGTCGGTCCACAGTCCGGCATGCCCGGCCGTGACGACGACGAGCCCGGCCGAGCCGGTGAATCCAGAGATCCACTGTCGGCCCTTCCAGTGGTCGGCCACATATTCGCTTTGGTGTGGATCGGCGCTGGGAATGAGGTAGGCGTCGATCTTTTGGTCGGCCATGGCGGCCCGCAGTTGTTGGAGTTTTTCCGGGATGGTCATAGGTGGGAGCTTGTTCTTTTCCGGGCCCTAAGTTAGCACACTCAGACGAATCCTACTTGATCGATTTAAGACTTTCGCTTCAGTATATGTCTTCTCTTGTTTGACGAAAAAGCAAATATCCCACATTTCTACCATTGGTGCCTGAACGTCAGCCTTCGCAACAACCTGCCAATATCAGCAGAAAATTTCGTTTGAAAACAAATACAGTGATGCTAGCCAAGTTTTATTCGGCCCTGTTGCTTCGGCTTGATGAGTATCTTCTCGGCTTCAGATTATTGCGCAGTCTGACGGTGTATGCCTATTGCCGAAGTGAAAGATTCTTTCTAAATTGTACCAATTCCGAGCCCCCCTTCTTTTTGCTCCATAGCCCCGTTTTTTCTCATTCTTCATAAAAAACCAGATGAAATGAAAACCAATTCTCTTTTCTTGAGCTTCCTGTCGGGGCTCTTCCTGCTCTTTGCGGCCCCTGTATCCGGTTTGGCCCAGGAGTTGACCTGCGGAGTCCTGATCAAACCCGAACTCGATACCAGTCAACTGGCAACCTGGATGTTGCCTTTCCAAGATCGCTTCGGCAACCGGTACCGGCCGTCCGACCTGATACTACCTGCCCTGGGGGGGGGGGACCCGAAGAATTTCCGGACTGTGGGTGTGCCGACGTTGGAGTAACAACTGCGCCCTTTGACCTGTGGTTCGAAGACTGCGAATTCGAGACGGGAGTGGGATTCGACGACTTGGCAGAAGGGGCAGTGCGCCGTTTTGAACTGTGCCGGATCTTTGAGGAATTGAACGGAATACTTGCCATGGTCGTAGATCCATGTGGCGGAGAAACCCCCACGATAAACGTACGCGTAATGCCATCGATCGCCATACCCGGATATTTTGCAAACGGGCAAGATCTGCCTGCAATGGACATGGAAGTACTGGGCCTGGCTTCCAGCTATTTCGGCGTCGATCAACAAGGCATACTCGACGGAATGGTCTGGGAGATCATCAATTCCGGACAGGTTTCCTACGAGTACTCGGGCTTCTTTCACGGCCTGTTGCGATTCAACTTCGATCCGGCCATTGCCGTGCCCTGGCATGCCAGCTTTAACCCTTTAGACCTGCCGATGAACAACGAGTTCGACCTGTACTCTGTGGCCTATCACGAGGCCTTTCACATGCTTGGCTTTGCGTCCTTTCTGGTCAATTCCGACAACGGCAACTTCGCGCCTCCGGCAACCATGGCCTTCCACCGATATGACCGCTTTCTAACAGCGGAACCGGGCGGAGTGCCACTCATCCTGAACAATAATCCGCCCGGCTTCGATTGGTCGTTGAATCCGGTCATAGTCGTCAATGATCTGTATAACAGTTGTGACGACCCTCTGACTAATCCAGACGTGTGCTTTTCGTCGGGAGGGGTCTGTTACCCCGTCTTTACGGGCGACCCCGGCTCGCCTAACGCCTTCTCCCACCTGAATATCGACTGCGACGGGGTCGCATCGGCAGAGTTCTTGATGAACCCCACCCTCCCGAACGGCGTACGCCGAACGCCTACTATCGAAGAATGGGAGATCCTTTGTGCGCTGGGCTATACGCTTAGCGTGGGAGAAACCAATTGCGGTTGTGATCTGGCCGCGGCCGACGATCGGGGCCCTGATTGTGAAGACGGTTTCTCCATTCCCTTTTGCCAATGTC
>JAGQXA010000085.1 GCA_020436865.1 Saprospiraceae bacterium
AGGTAGACCGGCAACAGCAGAAGCAGGATCAGTCCGCTGGCCAGCAAATTGGCGACGAACACCCAGGAAATGCGACTTTCCGGATCATACCATTGCCCTAGCCAGCTCTGCGGGTCGAGGTTCGGCAAGGTTTCGAGAAAGAGGTAGACGAAGAAAATATTGAGCAGGATCTGCCCCGTCTTGGCGACCATGAACCGTATCGGCCGGTTCTCCAGGCGCAGCCGGGCAAAGGGAATGGCCGCCAGGGCATCAAGGGCGATCAGGCCGCCCACCAACAGGATGTACTCCGGATGGTCGCCGTAGTTCAGCAATCCGGCAATCGGTTGGACGAACCAGCCGACGAGGAGGCAAAAAAAGGTCGTCGTGCCCAACAGAGAAAACGAGGCCGTCGAAAAGGCCCGATCCATCTCCCCTTCCTTGCTGCCGAAGCGAAAAAAGGCCGTTTCCATCCGGTAGGTGAACAGCACCATGAGAATGGCCGCGTAGGTGTAAAGGATCGAAATATTGCCATATTCCTCCGTCAAGAATACCCGGGTGAAATAAGGCGTCAGGATGACATAATTGAGCAAGCGGCTCAGAATGCTGCTAATTCCGTAAATCGCCGTCTCTCCTGCCAGCTTTCTCAATAAGGTCATAAAAAAGTAGTATTTTCGTAGGCCTTTTTACGGCCGGTCTTCCCATCTTGGGCAAGACCGCTCAATATACGCCAAACCCAAACAACAACACGCACAAAAGCATCAAACGAAACGGACTATGATCAACGTACCCCTCTTGAAGAAGATCTGCGAGACGCCCGGCGCTCCCGGGTTCGAACAGCCGATCCGCAGCCTGATCGTACAGGAAGTGCAGTCGCTGGTCGACGAGTGGTCGGTCGATGCCATGGGCAACGTGATTGCTGTAAAAAAAGGTGCGGCCGACAAGCGGGTCATGGTGGCCGCTCATATGGACGAGATCAGTTTTATCGTCACCCATATCGATGAAGACGGCTTCGTGCGCTTCCATACGCTGGGTGGGTTCGACCCCAAGACCCTCACTTCGCAACGGGTGATCATTCATGGCAAGCGCGATCTGGTTGGGGTAATGGGTTGCAAGCCCATCCACCTGATGAAACCCGACGAGCGCAATAAAGCGCCGCAGATCCAGGACTTCTACATCGATCTCGGTCTGGACAAACAAACCGTCGAAGAGGTAGTTTCCATCGGCAACCCGATCACGCGCGAACGCGAACTGATCGAGATGGGCGATTGCGTCAATAGCAAGTCACTCGATAACCGGGTATCGGTGTTCATTTTGTTGGAAGCTTTGCGCGAGCTCAAGGATCAGCCGGTGCCTTACGATGTCTACGCCGTCTTCACCGTGCAGGAAGAGGTCGGATTGCGCGGCGCCATGAAATCGGCCCACCTCATCGATCCCGACTTCGGCATCGCTCTCGACGTGACGATCGCCTTCGACGTGCCGGGCGCTCAGCAGCACGAAATGGTGACCCGCCTTGGCCGCGGCGCGGCGATCAAGATCATGGACGGCACCTCTATCTGCGACTTCCGCATGGTGGAGTTCCTTAAGAAGATCGCCGACGACGAACAGATCAAGTGGCAGCCCGAGGTGCTGCCGGCGGGCGGCACCGATACGGCCGGTATTCAGCGCTCCGGAAAGAAGGGCGCCATTGCCGGTGCGATCTCCATTCCCCTGCGCCATATGCATCAGGTCATCGAAATGGCCCATAAGGAGGATGTCCGCCACTGCATCGACCTGTTGAAAGCCGGTCTTACCCGGCTCGATCAGCACAAGTGGGACCTCTTCTGAAGCAAAGAAAGGCCGGGATAGGTGAACCTATTTCCACATATAGCACTTTTTAAAGGAGAACCCTTTACCTAACCCCCCATCTTATGTGGACAGAAGAAAACAACCAACTCCAGGCTACCTTTAAATTCAGCGACTTTGCCGAAGCCTTTTCCTTCATGACCGAAGTAGCTTTCCATGCGGAAAAGATGAACCATCATCCTAACTGGAGCAACGTCTGGAATTCCGTAGAGATCCACCTGACCACACACGATGCCGGCAACACCGTTACCGAAAAGGATCGCCAACTGGCGCGTACCATCGATCGGATCTACGCCAAATTCCATAGCTGACCGCTTCCTTTTTTCGGCCGTGACGAGCAATTAGCCCCAATCGTTGTTACCTTAGTAGGCCGGAAAAAAATAAGCTATGAAAAGATCCTTTGCCATCCTTCTTCTACTCTGTGGGCTCGCTTCTGTTGCCCCGGGGCAAAAGGTGACCGTCTCAGAACCCATTTCCATTCGAAACGATATCGCATTCGACCTCATCGGAGACCTCCGTGGACAGTTTCTCCTATTCCGCGAACAGATCGACGGATTCGAGGTACAGGGCTTCGACGAGCAAATGAAGCTCAGCTGGAGCAAAGAGATCGACTTCCAAAGGCGTCGGCCTCAGATCATGAGCGTGGTGGGGAACGACGATCACTTCTTCGTAACGTTCACCCACAAGGAATCCGGCACTACTCTCCTGCGTACACATTGTTTCGACCCCGGAGCCAACCTCGTCGATACCATCAACATCACCGACCTGGGATCTGCCTACTTCAACATTCCGTTGCGAAGCCTCCTCTCGGAAGACAAAAACATCCTCGTCATCTACCGGATCTTGCGGCAAAAGGAAATCCATGCCATGGCCGTGAATTTGCGGGAAAGAAGGGTCCTCTGGGAAACGCTGTTCGCGCCGGAAGACATGGTCCTACAGCGCGATTACAGCTATTTTCTGGTCGACAACTCGGGCAACCTGTTCTTCATCCTCGAAAAGGAGAACCGGAAGGCCAAGGCCATCCTGCATTATCTGGAGTTCTATGAGTTCGGGCCGCGAACCGACACGACCCTGCATCGCTTCCTGGTGCCCCTGGAAGGCCGGATGACCTATGATGTCAAGTTCTCCTTCGACAACCTCAATGAACGGCTGATCGGCGGCGGACTGTACTCGGAGGATAATCTGCAACGAACGGAAGGTACCTACTTCCTGAGCATTCCGCCCCGAACCCCCGACAAGTACCTCCTGGCCTTCGATCCGTTCGAAGACCAGTTCGTCGCCGCTTTTCTGGGCAAGGACTTTTCCAGCAAGAACAAGGGGATCAGCGAAACCGATGTGCAGGAGATCGTTCATCGCCAGGACGGCGGCATCCTGCTCATCGCAGAACGCAACCGGGCGCTGGAGCGGCGAACCGGTATGGCCCGAACCTCCTACGACCGCCTGACCGG
>JAGQXA010000578.1 GCA_020436865.1 Saprospiraceae bacterium
GCGGCCCAGCAGGCGGTCCACCCAGTTCAGCGCCGGGCTCACCCGCTCGATGACCTCGTCCTGCACCTCGTCGATGGTTTCGGCGATGATCTGGTTGACCAGGCAATGGTCGGTGTAGCGGGCTTTCTGTTCGAGGAGGTCGAGGGAAGACCATTCGGGGTTCAATACCTCGTAGAGGGTCAACACGAGGTCGTAGTTGATGTGCGCGTTGATGCCCAGCAGGAGGTACTGCAAGACATTCAGATCCGGTTGTGCACACTTCTCATGGGCGTCCTGCCAAACCCGCGGGGCGCTGGCCGGATCATACTCGTAGGCTTCCAGGGCCAGGTAGTAGTAGTCGGCGAACAGGTGCAGGAGATTTTCCACCCAATAGCGATGGTGGAAGCGGTCCTGCTGCAGCGCTTCGAGCATATTGGCCGTCATCATCGAATAGCAGCGAAGAAAAATGTAACGGCGGTCGCCTGCCTGTTCCCAGGCGTCGGCCCTTCGTTGCATGCGCAGAACGGTGGTGGAAGGTAACGGCATATCAACTTTCGATTTTCGACGGCTCCGGTTGTTGCCGCAGCCAGAAGTACTCGTCCTGTTTCCGCAAGGCGCGCAGGTCGAACCAGGTCTTGAGGGCGATCAGCAGTACCAGGGCGGCGGCTGGACCCCCCATCAGCAGAGTGAGCGGGGCGCCGAGAATGACCACGAACTGCTGAATGATTATCCGCTTGTACGGGGCGATGAACTCGATCAGCACGGAGTCGTGTTCGTGGCGGCGGTGGACGAACACGCCATACAGGAAGTTGAACATATGGGCCGCCCCGATGGAAAGCAGGCCGGTCCGCACGCTTTCCCGCTGCAGGAAGAAGTCGATCACCGGAAGCAGATTACCCCCGGAGCCCGATATGGACGGGTCGAGAAAACCGCTGAGCACGAATGAAAAGAGGATCTGGCCCTGGATCCAAATGAAAAAGCCGAAGTGCACGACGAAAAAAGCCGGCAGGAACAGCCGGTGGAAGATCTGCTTGCCCGGCGCCGGATCGCCCCAGGTGGTCAGCAACTCTTCCCGCTCCGATTCTTTGACCAGATCGAGCAGTTGCCGGTTGACGAACTGCCGGGTGGTCAGCATGCGCAGGATCTGTATGAGGCCGATGATCGCCGTTTCGGCCCAATAGAGGAAAGCCACCTCGGTAGCGTCCCAGCCCTGAAAGAGCACCCCCAATAGCGGTACCAGATTGGCCGCGATAAGCGACCAGGCGGTAGGACGCAGGAAGTCTTCTCGTTCGATAATGCGCATTTGTTGGGGGATTGTCGTCGAAAGATATTCAAAATTTGTGCGGATTCCCTAACCTCTGTCCGAGACATCGACAAAACTCTCTTCCTCCGCTACCATTAGCGGAGAAACGCTAATTTTTTTTATCTTTTGCAGATCATGATCGCCTAAAATTAAAACCATGAGATTCCTGCTCCCCTTGTTGTGTTCCTTGGCGGTGGCTTTGGCGCCGCTCTGCGGTCAGCAGACCGTTTGGGTAAAAGATTCTTCTCATTTTGACCGGGGCGTTCCGGAAACGCTGAATTTCGAGGAGGAAAACCGAACCTATTTCGAAGACTTCGATGCTGACGGTTTGCCGTTAATAATCACGACGCAACGCCGGAATGATCAGGGCGTTTGGGAGCCCTGGCGACGACGGGAGTTGTCATACGATGACGGGTTGATGACCCAACTGGGCATTCAGTTCTGGAACCAGGCCACGCAAGGCTGGGAGAACGCCGTCGGCCGTACTTTTGAGTACAACGCTCAAGGCGACCTGGTTCGGCGGACCTACCAAAGAGCGATGGGTACGGGAAGTCCTTTGGAAAATGACAAAAGGTGGACCTACAGCTACAACAACCAGGGTGATCAGGTAATGGTCATCTACGAAGAGTGGATGGGCAATAGCTGGCTGGATGCCTTCCGGCAGTCGTGGTCGTACGACGGCCAGGACCGTTTGGTCGAACAATTAGGCCAGGTCTGGACCGGCTCCGAATGGGTGAATTCCCGCCGGCGCACCTGGGAGTACGACGCCAACAGCGGGGCCCTCCGTACCATCATCAATCAGATCTGGTCCGATGGAATTCAGGATTGGGTGAATGTCTTTCGCCGCGACTATCTGAGCACGGGCCCGGCTTGGACCAACATTCGCACCCAACTCTGGAACGAAAATCTCGGCGATTGGGAGAACTTCGAACGCGAACTGCTCGACTATAGCGCAACCTTTCAGCTGAATTTCCGCACCCTGGAGCGTTGGGAAAACGACGAGTGGGTGCCCCTTTACCGGGGCGGCTACGAATTCGACGGCGAAACGATGAACTCTCTCTGGGATAAATGGGACGAATCCGCCGGCGAATGGAACCTTTCCCGCCGCTATCAAAAGGTGTACGATGAAGGCGGCCGCGAAGTGCTGAGTTTGGGATGGCAGACTTGGGATGAGGGCGCCGGCATTTGGGAAAATGATACCACTACCGTTCGCTTCACCCACTTCTGGTCGGAGCAGACCATCAGTTCGACAGCGGAAGCGCCTGTCCGGATCGACTGTCGGATACCCAACCCGCATACGCCGGGCATCCCTTTCTTCTGTGAGCAGTTGGAAGCAGGTCAGACCTATCAACTCGTGCTGAGCGACCTGCTCGGCCGGCCGGTGAGTAGCCAACAGGTCTCCGGCGGCGCCGAATGGACCCTGCCGATCAGCGCGTCGGCCGGTATGTATGTCCTCTCGATCCGGGAAGGACACCACCTGCGCTTTGCCCAAAAGATCGTCCTGATTCCTTAACCCCTCAAAACGCTATTATCATGAAAAGAATACTCTCCCTTTTGGTTTGGATGATCCTTGGTGGCGCCACTCTTTTCGGCCAGGACATTGATCCGCGCACCACGTACCCTATCGACTCCTGCATTTACTTCATGCAGCCCGGTGTCTATAAGGTCCGGAGTGTGGGGACCCTGCCGAACGGAAATCTTGGGGTTTCGGTCAACTTCCAATCGGTTGGCAATGCCGACCTGGTCTTCATGGGCCGGGGCAATTTTCTGATCGATCCGAACGACTTGCCCGTTGGCCTGACCCTGTCAGTCGACGATACGGGCAATATGCTGGTGGGCGTGCCGGATTCTCCGCCTGGCGGCGGCGACTGGCCCGACGGCCCCTTGCCGGTGCCCATCGTGATCAACGGCTTTTTAAACAAGGTCGGAGCCACCCTGTTCGACCCGCCGCTGGCGATCACCATGCAAGTTCCCCTGATCACCATTATGGATAATACCCAGTAGGAGCCTGGGGAAAGAATATTGGGCGGGCAGGTAGCAAAAAAGCCGTAAGGATCGTAAATTTGCACTCCCAATTTTTTTCGCAACCGCAAACTATTCGCACATGGGACGTGCTTTTGAATATCGGAAAGAACGCAAGTTCAAGCGCTGGGCCAACATGGCCAAAGCCTTTACCCGGGTAGGTCGGGAGATCGCCATCGCCGTAAAAGAGGGAGGATCCGATCCGAACTATAACCCTCGCCTGCGCATGGCCATCCAAAACGCGAAGGCGGCCAATATGCCCAAGACGAATGTCGAAAACGCCATCAAACGGGCCACCTCCAAAGATGCCGAGAGCTACGACGAGATCGTCTACGAAGGATACGCCCCGCACGGGGTGGCCGTGATCGTGGAAACGGCCACCAACAACACCAACCGGACGGTGGCCAACATTCGCCATATCTTCTCGAAGTATGGCGGCAACCTCAGCACCTCCGGCTCGGTTGACTATATGTTCACGCGGGTCGGACAGTTCAAGGTGAAAAAAGAAGGCATCGATCTGGAAGCGATCGAGCTCGAACTCATCGATCACGGCCTCGAAGAGATCCAGGACGACGGCGAGCAGATCTTGTTACAATGCGCCTTCGAAGACTACGGCGACCTGCAAAAAGCCCTCGAAGAACTCCAGATCGAAGTCGAAGAAGCACAGATCGTCCGCCTGCCCAGCCACACCAAGGAGCTGAACGACCAGGAGGCCGAAGAGGTGATCAAACTCATCGACAAGATGGAGGAAGACGACGATGTGACCAACATCTTCCACAACATGGACATGAGCGAATAGCCCATGCCGCTTCCCGATCTTTCCATGTTCGCCAACCGGCTGCGCAAGATGTCGCGCCACTACGACCGCTGGGCGCGCCGGCAGGATATCCGCTGTTACCGGGTCTACGATGCCGACGTCCCCGAATTTCCCCTGGCGGTCGATCGCTATGAAGACTGCGTGCACGTGGCCGAATATCAGCGCGACCATCCCCTCGACGAGGGCGAATACCGCCTTTGGCGCGCCGGTAGCCGGCAAGTCATCGGCGATGTGCTCGGCATTCCTCCCGACCGGATCTTTTTTAAGGAACGGCAGCAGCAAAAAGGCACACAGCAATACGAAAAATACGGGGAAGTCGGCCAGGAAAGGATCGTCGGCGAAGGTGGGCTCCGCTTTTGGGTCAATCTCGCCGATTACCTCGATACGGGCCTGTTCCTCGATCATCGGCCGACCCGCCAGATGGTTCGCGAACGCGCCGCCGGCAAGCGCTTCCTCAACCTCTTCGCTTATACGGGGTCCTTCACCGTGTACGCCGCAGCAGGCGGCGCAGCCTCTTCGCTGACGATCGATCTGTCCAATACCTACCTCGCCTGGGCGCGCCGGAACCTCGAACTGAACGAACTGGCCGGTCGGCAACATCGCTTCCTGCAGGCCGACGTCGTCGAATGGCTGCATGGGCCGGTCGACGAAGAGTTCGACCTGATCGTGCTCGACCCGCCCACCTTCTCCAACAGCAAACGCATGCGCGACGTGCTCGACGTGCAGCGCGACCACGTCGATCTCATCAACCGCTGTCTCGCGCGGCTTTCTCCGCAGGGCGTTTTGTTCTTCTCCACCAACTTTCGCCGCTTCAAACTCGAGGCCGGAGCGATCCGCAACTCGGCGATCCGCGATATCACCGCACAAACCATCCCACCCGATTTCCGAAACCCGAAGATCCACTACTGCTTCGAGATCACCCCCACCCCGTAAGTCCGAATGGCATTCGGACGAAAAAGAACAAAGGGCATTCGGACGAAAAAGAACAAAGGGCATTCGGACGGAAAAGAACAAAGGGCATTCGGACGAAAAAGCGAATGGCATTCGGACGGAAAAGAACAAAGGGCATTCGGATGAAAAAGCGAATGGCATTCGGACGAAAAAAAACAAAGGACATTCGGACGGAAAAGAACAAATGACATTCGGACGAAAAGATATCCACAATGCCATTCACGCGGAAAATCCTAACTTACTGCCATGAAAACACAACTTCTCCTTCTGCTCCTTTTTTCCTCTTTTCTGCTCTTCGCCCAACCCAACCCGCTCTACCGCTCGGCCGACGGTCGCCCCGGAGTGGCCTACTGGCAAAATCGGGCCGACTACGATCTGCGGGTCGAACTGGATACCATTTTGCACGAGATCACCGGCACAGCCCTCA
>JAGQXA010000579.1 GCA_020436865.1 Saprospiraceae bacterium
CATTACCGGCGTCTGCCTGCTGAGGGCCGGCAAGAAGCGGGTCTTTTCCGTCTCGACCCAGGTCAGCATGGCGCCGCTCGAAGAAGCGGAGATCGACTACTACATCCGGCGCGACCGGCCTTTCGATAAAGCCGGGGCCTATGCCATTCAGGAATGGATCGGCTTGTGCAAGATCGAACAGATCGAGGGCAACTATTCCAATGTGGTCGGCTTGCCGGTTGAGCGGGTTTATCGCGAATTGCAAGAATTCTAAGGTCCTTCCCACATGAAACCACTCCTGCGCCATACGACGATAGCCATCCTCGCGCTCTTGCTCCTCTTCGGCTGCAAGCGCTACGAAGAGGGCCCCTATTTTACGCTCCTATCCAAGAAGAACCGCATTTCCGGCAACTGGGAGGTCGTCACGGCAACGACGACCACCGGGCTCGACTTTACTGCCGATCTGGCCGGATATCATTTCGATCTCTCGCGCGACGGACAAGCCTCGATCGAGTATCCGGGGCTTTCCGGTCCGGCCGTGCTGACGGGCGAATGGACCCTGGAGTTCAATAAGTCGGTCTTTCAATGGGAGGTCGAAGGCGACACGCTTGGGTTCTACTACAGCCGGTTCGAACAGTTCGACATCCTACGGCTGACCAACGAAGATTTCTGGCTGATCGACCGCGATAATGCGGAGATCAGGTTGGGGAGGTAGGGCAGTTGGCAATCAAAGAGCCCGGCGGAATAGGGCGACGACGATGCCGGCCGCTACAGCGGCGTTCAGTGATTCGGTTCCGGAGGAGGCGTATGACGGGATCGTGAGTTGGGAAGGGATGGATCGCAGTAAATCCGAGGAGATACCTTTCGACTCGTTGCCGATGACGATCAACGCCGCCGGGGGCAGTTCGACCTGAAAAATATTGGGGCCGTCGGGAACCGTAGCAAAAATGGGCAATGCGGCCAGGCGTACCGACGTTTCCTGAAAGGTGGCAGAATAGAGCGGCACCCGCCATACGGCGCCCATAGACGCTTGCACGACCTTCGGATTGAAGCACTCTACGCAGTCCGGCGAACAAACGACCCCGCTCAGGCCAAACCAGTCGGCAATGCGCAAGACGGCCCCCAGATTGCCGGGGTCCTGCAGGTCTTCAAGGAAGAGGAACAATCCCCGATCCGGGGCCTCCGACCATCGATCGAGCGGAAACCGGCGTGCCAGCACGAGCACCTGGTTTGGGGTCGACAGGCCGGAGATGCGCTTGAGCTCATTTTCGGAAACCGCCTGAGCCCGATCCCGCCACTCCGGATGAGCGTCACACCAGGCTTCCAGCCAGTCCGGCAAGGCGTAAAATGCCTCTACCAAACCGGGGCGCTGCTCCATGATTTCACGAGCTAATTTGTCGCCTTCAACGATGAATTTGTTATACTTTTGCCGGAACTTCTTTTGCTGAAGCGCCTGCAAATACTTTATGTTGGCTTTGGAAAGGGCCATCGGCATCTTTTGAACCATTATCACTCAACAAGCGGAATGCAATCCCCACTGCCGCCCAAGATCAGGAATTTCCTCTGGCTGTTGGTCGCCCTGTTGGCGACCGGATGCAGCACCACGAAATTCCTGAAGGACGATCAGGAATTCCTGGTAAAGAACCGCATTGAGATCGTCAGTCCGGTAAAGATCAAGAAAAAACGGAATTTGCAGAACGAACTGGCCACTCTTTACAAGCAAAAGCCGAACGAGAACTTCTTTTTCTTCATTCCAAAGGAATGGTTTTACTACCGCCTGCAGGACACCGTGGGCAAATCGCGTTTCAGCAGGGGCTGGAAGCGTTGGCAGATGCGTCAGTTCGGGGAAGAGCCCTCCATTTTTGATCCGGAACGGGCCGAGGGCACCGAGCGGGCCATGCAGTTCTATCTGCAGAACAAAGGCTATTTCAAGGCTAAGGTCGAATCCTTCACCGAGTACCAAGACCGGCGCAAAAACCAAAAGGTGGTGGTGACCTACCGGGTAGAACCCCGGCAGCGCTACCTGATCAGCGATGTCTCCTTTTCGAGCAGCGACACGACCATCGACCGGCTGTTGCAGGAGATCAAGCCCAATACCGTACTGGAACCCGGCAGTCCGGTCGACGTGAGCCTTTACGACCAGGAGGTAAAGCGCGTCACCGACTATCTTCGCAACCAGGGGTACGCCTATTTCATCCGAAACTTCGTAAGCGGCCTGGAGGGCGACAGTTCCAACAATCAGGTCGATCTGAGCCTGGAAGTGCTGCCCCCTCCCAACGATTCCGTGCATCGCGTTTACCGGATCGGCAATGTGTATATATACCCCCAATACAATCCTTCAGAGCCCACCGAAAACCGCATCGATTCGATCGGGCCGGGCATCTATTTCATCAGCACGGACGGCGAATATGGGGTCAAGCCCAAAACCCTTATCAACGCTTTGTATTTCAAAAAGGGCGACCTCTACCGGCAGATCGATTTCGATCGCACCAACCGGGCCCTGGGAAATCTCGGCATTTTCCGTTTTGTCACCATCAAGGACGAACGCGACCCCAACAACCAGGAATTGCTGAACTACCGGATATTCCTGACTCCCAACAAGCGCTTTGAGATCGGCACCGACATCGAAGTGAACACTTCGAACAGTCCCTTCGTCGGCCGCCGCTTGCTAGGGGTCGCAGGAAACCTCTCGTTCCGCCACCGAAACCTCTTCAAAGGGGCCGAACTATTCGTAGGAAATGCCGAGACGGGGCTCGACCTCAACCTGTCCAACCTGCGGAACCTCAGCCAACTGGTCACCACGCTCGATATCCGCCTCCAGACGAACCTCTATTACCCGAAATTCGTCGACTACATCCACCTTTGGCGGGGCCTGAGCCGGATCGGGTTCCTGCGCGACGGCTTCTATGAAGAGGTGAAAGAGAAGGCCTCTACACGCATCGGCTTGAGTTACAACTATATCGAACAGTTCGACTTTACGAAAAATCAGGAGGGCCGCGACACGACCCTGCAACTGTACGTCATCAATTCGTTCAACGCCTCCTTCGGCTACGACTTCCGGCTCTCGAACCGCAACCGCTTCCTGATCAACCACGTCGGCATCGATTACCTCAGTCCCAATACCACTACGCATTTCGACACCCTGATCCTCAACAAGAACGAGTTTCTGCGGCGGAGCTTCGACAAGCAGCTATTCACCAGCCTGCTATTCCGGGATTTCAACTTCTCTTACAACAGTCTGCCCAACCGCTTCGGCGAATCTTTTTCTTTGATCACCAGAATGGAACTATCTGGCTTAGAGGTTTTTGCAGCCAACAAGCTCTACGATTCCTTCAAGAAAAACGGTGATAGCGAG
>JAGQXA010000580.1 GCA_020436865.1 Saprospiraceae bacterium
AGATCTCCGCCCGCCGAGGACAACCGGCCAGCAGCCTGACGCCCTTGGTGAAGAACCTGGCAACCCTGGCAAACCGCGCTGCCGAACGCGCCTCTGCAGAGGACGTGAAGACCTTGGCCGAACGCCTGCTAGCAGCTTTTGACGATCTATCCAAACAAATGAACCTTAGTGAGGAAAAATTGGAGGAGGGAAAGAAAGACCTGTCGGTTGTACTGGACGTCCTCCAAGCTTTTCCCGCAGTGCGCAGCGGGTTCTTCCTCCCGCATGGGGAATGGTTCTCGCTGGCGATCGACCCACAGGCCTGCACCGGCTGCGGCCAATGCGTCGAAATTTGTCCGGAAAATGCCCTCGAACTGGTTCCTCAAAGCGAGAGCCTGTTGCAGGAGCACCAGGCCGCTTTCCATCTTTGGGAGGAACTGCCCGACACCTCCGGAGACACGATCAACCGGTTGATCCAGGACGAACGCGGCGATCCGTTTGCCGCCCTGCTGCTGAGCCGGAATTTCTACCAATCGCTCGCCGGCGGGGCGCATCCGGGTAGCGCCGATGCCGAAAAAACGCTGATCCACTGGGTCGCCGCGGCCGCCGAGTCGCAAATGCAGTCGCACTGGGCTCCCTTCGCCCGCGAACTGTCCAAACTGTGCGACGACCTGTCCGACAACGTCCACGAACTCCTGAGCGCCTCGCTGCCACACGGCGACTTCGCCTCTTTACAAAAGGTGTTGCGACAAGACCGCCGCGAGAAATGGTCGATCCCCGAGATCTTTGGCCAGGTGGGCGGATTGGAACACTTGCCGCAGGTCGATGCCGCCGTATTGCAACGCAAACTCGAACTACTGCGCGCCTTACACGACCTGCAGTGGCTCCTGCGCGAAGGCCCGACCGGCGCCGGACGAGCCCGCTACAGCCTCCTGCTCCCTGGGGCCGATCACCTGCCCTGGGCCGCAAGTTTTCCCGCCAACCCCTTCCTGGTGCCGGTCTGGGCTGCCTGGAAGGAAGGATCGACCGAACTGGCCATCGGGCTGCTGCACGGCCATATCCGGCAATCGCTCGATCACCTGCGGCTGCTGCGCCGCGCCCGCCTGGAAGTGAAGAACCGCTACGAGCCGTCGATCCACGACGCGCAGATCGCCTCGCTTAGCTGGGAAGAACTCGACCTGGAAGAACAAAAACTGGCGCCGCCCCTGCTTCTGGCCGGCAGCCGAAAGCAGTTGTTCGGTCCGGAAACTTCCGGCCTTGCCCGCCTGCTCGACACCGACCTACCGGTCAAGGTGATCGTGCTCGACCACGGCTACCGCCCGGACGACGATTTCGCGCAAGACGGCTTTGCCCTGCTATCGCTGATCGCGCGCCAACGCAACTACCTGCTGCGCACGACAGTGGCCGACCGTCGTCAACTGGCCGAGGGATTACTCACCGGACTTAGCACGCCCCGGCCCGCCCTTTTCCATCTTTTCGTTCCCAAAGAAGGCGGAAAAAAAGCCTGGTGGGAAGAGGCCGAACTGGCGCGGCACAGTCGCGTGTTCCCAAGCCTGCAGTTCTCGCCGGAACGGGTCGAAAGCGGATCGCTGACCGAAGGACTGAGCCTGCAAAGTAACCCGGCGCCGGAGGCCGATTGGTCTGCCGACGAAAGCGGCTACGCCCGGACCTTCGCTGACTGGGCTTTCCTGCGGCCCGAGTGGCAGGATCATTTCTCCGCCGTCGCGGAAAAAGGCGCCCTTCCGGTGGCCGATTACCTGCAGCTACCGGCCAAAGATCGCCAGGGTAAACAAGCGGCGATCCGGGTACTGAACTACCACGGCCAGGAAGAAGAATGGACCGTTTCCGAAACCGTCGTACGGGCCGCCGAGGCCTTGCAGAAGTTGTGGCATACCTATGGCGAACTGGGCGAGCTGCGCTCGACCTTCACCGAGTCCGACAAGCGGAGTTTCGAAACGGCGCTGCGGGCCGACTACGACCAGCGCATCGCGA
>JAGQXA010000581.1 GCA_020436865.1 Saprospiraceae bacterium
AGCCAGTAAACCTGCAGACCGGCAATCTCCAGGCTATCCAGAATGGGATGTAGATCTTCCCGGAAATTGTTGTCATCGCCGAGCCAGATGTCGCGGTGAGAGCAGATGAAGACATTCGCCACCTCCGGCCGGTCGATCTGTGCACGCAACTCCCTGCGAAAAAAGTCCAGCTGTTCATCCCGGATACTTCCGTTCGCCAGCTCGCTGTCGAGGATCAGGAACAGGCAATTTCGATAGAAAAAGCGATAGTAAGTCGAAGGAAAATACTCCCGGTACAAGGCGTAGTTCTGCACCTCCGTGCCGGTATACAGATCGTGGTTGCCGATGGCGTTGAATGCCGCGATTTCGAGCTTATCCAGGAAATACTTCCGGAAATTGCCGACCTCCATACCGTTCAGTCTCCGGTAATTGTCGCCCAACAGGATCAGGAAGGCAGCCGGCGAAGCATTGATCGTATCGACCTGCGCTAACATGGACGGACTGGGAAAAACGGACTTGCCGGGGTTGCCGTATATGTGCCCGGCCACCCAAAAGGAAAATCCCGCGGCACTGCTGTCAGTCCGAATGGACTTGCCATTATGGGCGAAGCTCACGGGCTCTTCCGCGGCCCGCAACAACAGAGGGAATAACAGGCCCACCCAACATAAAAACCAACTTGATCTGACGGCGATCATCGTTTAGATCGTACTTCCAAAAAAGCGGTCGACCCCGTTTACGTATTTCGAGCTTTTCGTCATTCGGAAAGGAAATAGGGTCGACAACTCATTCGCACCGTTGTCCACGTCGGAGGCATACTTCAGCTCGACGATGGTCGCCGGCGGATCCTTGAATTTGCTGATGAAGAAATTGTTGTTCGGCCGGATACTGTAGTACTCCAATCCTTGGTCGATCGTGATCCGGTAGTTCTGGTCGGCCGACAGGTAGTATTTCCGGCTGTAGCGATTCAGCAAGACCGGTTGCAGATGGTAGAAATGCACCTTGATCTCTTCCGGTATGTCCGATGTCTGGACCATCTCCTTGATCGCGCGCATGGAGAAGCCCTGATCGAGTTGAAAAGGTGCAAGCTTGAACGACTCCTTGCGGCCCATCAAGGCGCTCTTGATCTTGTACTCCAGTACCGGTTTTTCGACCTGCCCGAAGAGATCGCCATACCAGCGGATACGTACCTTCACGCGACTGGCATTGCCGTCGACGTTCTCGCGGTAGTACTTGAACTGCGTCGTATCGAAATAGATGTTGTTCACGATCCGCTCGTGGAAGATCTCCCGGAAGTGGGCCGGATGCAGCTTGATCATCGACTCCAGTTCGCGGTTGTACATCCCTTCCACCACGAACTTGCGCTCGTAGCGAAATGCTTTTTCCTTGTTTGTCTTTTTCATATCGGTATCTTGATCAATGTTGTCCGGCCGCCAGTTCGGATGCCTCGAACGGCCGGACGCTTACTTCAACGACTTCGCTGGCGCCCAGTATCCGGGCGCGCAGTTTAAGAACCTCGGCCGGACCGGCATGCTCACCTGCCGGCAAACCAACGGCAATGCTCTGCACCTCGCTGCGGTCGCGTCCGAGATCAGCCTGGACCACCCGCGGCCTTGCCAACCGAACAGGGCCTTCGCCCCAACTCCATCCGACGATCTCCACCGGAAGGTTGTGGTAATTGACGATCTTGAACGCAACCTCCTCGCCCTGCGAGCTCGACCGGTCGTAATAGGCCTCGATCAGCCGGGCCGGATGCAGCGCCCGGCGGATCTGCTCCTGATTCTCGTACAGCATGTCCGTGCAACAAAAATCGTAGAGCGGGTTCTCCAGACGGATGATCTGCACCTTTTCCCGGATCTGCTCCTTCCGGCGATCGAAAAATTCGTCGAGGAAGGCCGGATCCGACACTCGTTCCAAAGCCTGCACATACGCCCGGTAGAATTGCGGGTCCTTGAATATCTGCTCGTACAGGGCCGTTTTCTTAAAGCTGTGCGGAGGCTGATATTCGATCTGCTCGCCGATCTGCTTTTCCGAACCGATAATGCGGTTCAGGTAAGCTTCGTTCGACGCGAAGTGATCTTCGATGCCCAGGGCAACGATCGCGCCATGGTCGTGAATGATCGGTTCGATCCGGGAAGTAATTGGATTGTAGTAGAAGCGGATATTGTCGTAGTAATCGCAGTGATGAGCGCCGAACAGATCGGACAAGGCGAGAAAGGTCGCAAATTTGGGCACATCGAACACCTCCGAAGAGGAAAGTTCGTTGCGCCGGAAGGACTCCAGCAAGCTCTTCGCTTTTTGGAAAAGCAGGTTTTGCAAACTGTCTCCCAAGGTGGAATTTCTGGGCATCGGAGCCAGGTCGGTAGCCCATAGGGCCTGCCCGAGTCCGTACTGCAGATCGTCGTCCTTGCTGAGCCAGTA
>JAGQXA010000086.1 GCA_020436865.1 Saprospiraceae bacterium
AGGCCCTCATACACGCGTCCGAAGCAGGTATGGTGGCGGTCGAGGTGGGCCGTATTGTCACGGCTATGGCAGATGAAGAATTGCGAGCCGCCGGTATTGCGGCCGGCATGGGCCATCGACAGCACGCCGCGGTCGTGGAACTGGTTGTCGCCGTCGAGTTCGCAGGGGATGGTGTAGCCGGGGCCGCCCGTACCGGTGCCGTTAGGGCAGCCGCCCTGGATCACGAAGTTGGGGATGACGCGGTGGAAGGTGAGTCCGTCGTAGAAGCCCTTCTTCGAAAGGGTGACGA
The DNA here is from genome assembly GCA_020436865.1 of Saprospiraceae bacterium. Classification (GTDB taxonomy): domain Bacteria; phylum Bacteroidota; class Bacteroidia; order Chitinophagales; family Saprospiraceae; genus JAGQXA01. Next base: position 290 of record JAGQXA010000086.1, read on the forward strand.
AATTGTCGACGGTCTTGGGCGCGTCTTCTTCGTAGAATTCGACTTTCATGACGCCCTTTGCGGTGTGGATCTCTGCGGTCATATGATGTTTGTTACGCGATCCGGCCGGTTGTCAAAAGGGCGGCTCGCAAGTGGGTTTGTGTGCCGGGTGCACCAGCGGCGCGATCTTCCCGGCAAGGCGAGTATAAGAAATTTCCACCGGCTTTTATAGGAAGTTTGTTTTGTATATAAATATTTTTATATTTGCTGCACACCTGTCTTCCCCGATCCGGGGTTTTGCACCTCTCTCAGTCTTGAAATTCCCGTTCGATCCGGATTTTTTCTCGCTCAACCGGTTTGGCAATTTTGATGTCTGCCGACAAGGTACTTTTGGCCATAAGCGAGACAGTAAGGCATTTCGTCGGCTTGCCTTCTGGCTGGCGAGGCATGTCTGGTCGACCGATCTTTCTTACCATTGATAAAAAGGATTTATGAAAAGACAATTGTACCTGTGTGGGGTGGTGCTTGTTTTGGCAGGCCACCTCCATGCGCAAACCTGTAACCAGCATTGGAGCAATTTCGATCCGAGCCATGTTACTCCGACCGGCTCCAGCGCCCTGGCAGAAGGATTCCTGATGGTCCTGGATGCCGGAGGGAATCCTCATGTGGTTTTCAAGGCCGGAACCTCCGAGGTAGGGCTTGTGAAGATTGAGGGTTCGAGTGGAAACACTCTTTGGGAAGATGCCTTTTGCGCTCCTGCCCCTGCCAATTGCGGCGCCTACATTCCGAATGCCATTCAGGTCGATGCGGCCGGCAACGTGTATATCGCGGGATACGAACACAACTATGGTTCCACGGCCTTTGGACTGGGAGTTTGGATCCGCAAATACAATAGTGCCGGGAGCTTGTTGTGGTCGGATTACCGGGCTCTGAACCTGGGACCTGTGCAACGCATTTTTACGACCACCACCACCCGGCCGGCGATCTTTTTAGAACTCGATAACGCCGGCAATGCGTATCTGGTCAGTCGTGTGTATTCTCCGGGCATCCCCTTGTTCAATCCCTTCATCGAGAAGTTCGATCCGAACGGCAATAGCCTGTGGGCGCAGCTTTCGCCCAATAAGCGCGGAGAGGTAAAGGCCATGGACATGAAGCCCAACGGCGATTTTGTCATTGCCGGCGGGTATCAGTTCGATATCAGCATCGAGTCGCGCGATAGCGACGGGAATTTGCTTTGGGATTTTGAAGATACGAACGGGCTTGGCACTTTCGGCGTGTCGTATGGAACCGGCAGCGAGGTGAAGGTGCTCACCTATGAGAACACCTTGGCGCCGCCGAATTTTACCGATTTCAAGGTCCTTCATTTCTCAGCAACGGGCACGCTCACCTCTTCCACGGTCTTTGGTGTCGCTGGGTATGAATATCCGGTCAATTTCGAGATCGACGCACAGGGAAATTATGTGATCGCCGGGCATTCCACTCAAACGACGGGCTTGCCCTATCTCGACTGGTTCGTACTCAAGGGCGATCCGGCCGGCAACGTCTTGTGGTCGGACCGCTACAACGAGCGGACCGACAACGACGAGTTCGTTTCGGCTTGGGAGCGAGGCTTGAGCCTCGACGCCTCGGGCAACGTCTATGTCACCGGCGCCGGTGGACCGACCTTTCTTTCCGGGATATTCGCCGTGCCGGCCGGGGTGACGATCAAATACAACGGCAATACGGGCGTTCGCGAATGCGTGCAGATCGATCAAACTTATTTGGGCACCGGCATGAGCGTACTGCCGTACGGCAGCGATTTTTACGTATCGGGATATAGCAAGCGCAAAGTGGTAAAATATGGCAACACCCCGCTTGTCGGTATCCAAGCCGATATTTTTGCCTTCCTGAAGGGCGCCTACGGTACGCCCACTTTTTCGCGAACCATGAACCTGTCCTTGAACTCGCTCCTTCCATTGTCGCAACCCTACAATGCCCCGCCCTGGAACTACACGGGCACGGAATCGGTGACCGTGATGCCTCCTTCGGTAGTGGATTGGGTGTTGATCGAAGCGCGGACTAGTCCGGCCGCCAGCTCGGCCTATCAGCGAAAGGTCGGCTTTGTGCATAACAACAACGGCTGGATCACCGATGTCAAGGGCAATAGCCTGAACTTCGCCAGTCCACCGGTCGGGAATGCCGTTTATTTTGTCGTATACCACCGCAACCATCTGCCGATCATGTCGGCCATCGGTGTTACCGCCAATACCGGCGGGAAACACCGGGCAGATCTCACCTCGATCATCCAATTGTACGGCGGCATCAATGCGGGTACGGTGGTCAATAACGGCGTGATAGCTATGATCTCCGGCGATGCCAATGCAGATGGCGATATCAACGCCATCGACAAGGCCCTCTATTGGTATCCGCAAAACGGCAGTACGAACGGCTACTACGAAGCCGATTTCAACCTCGACGGCGACGTCGACGCGATCGACAAGAATATCTATCTCAAACCGTTCAACGGCCGGATAACCCAAGTGCCCTATTGACGAACCTCTTCAATCGAAAGAACATGAAAAAACTATATCTCTTCCTGGCATTCCTGTGCGGCGCGGCCGGGGCAACGGCCCAAACCTACGATCTTCAATTCGTGCCGGTGCGGAACGACGGCATCGCCGCCGGTCGATATGAAGTCAGACTCCAGATCCGGAAAGGCTCCGGCCCCGATTTTAAAGTGGGCTCCTCCAACATCCGCTTCAACTACAACGACCAGGGGCTCACACCGCTCACCCCAGATCCACTTGCGGCAGAACATCATTTCGACGACGGACTAAACCATCCGACCCTGGGCATTCCGACCTATACCGATATGACCTCCACCGGCACCCTGAATGGGCTGGCTTCGGTCAATATCGATCTCGACGTGCCCAATTTTGGTTTTCCGACCATCTCCACGGCTTGGGTCGATATCGCAACTTTTGCTTTTACGATCGACGATCCGCTGCAATCGAGTCAATTGGTGTTCCGCACGAGTGCGCCCGGCAATACCGTCATCTTCGCCGATAACGAATTCACCTTGTTGACGCAGGGCACTTTCATACCGCTCGACGAGCCGCTCGACGGAGCGGCGCCGCTGCCGATCGATCTGGTGGAATTCTCAGCCAAGAACGATCGGACGCAGGCACTCCTGTTCTGGACGACCGCCTCCGAAAAGCAAGGCTCGCACTTCGAGGTGGAGCATGCACTCGACGGAGCGGTGTTCAAAAAGATCGGCTCCGTAGAAGCTAAAGGGGAGTCGTCCGTTGCCACAAACTATGCCTTCGTGCACAAGAGCCCGACCGGCGGGATCAATTACTACCGCCTGAAAATGATCGATACCGACGGGGCGTTTGCCTACAGCGAGACTCGGGTGCTCGAATTCGCTTTCGATCAGGCCGGAGTATCGGTGTCGCCGAATCCGTTCGGTTCCTTTCTCGAAATGTCCCTGTCGTGGGAAGCGCACACGGAAATCACTGTTGCCCTGTTCGATGCGCAGGGCAGGCAATTGCAGGTTTTATGGCACGGACCGCTCTCGGCTGAGCGTCAAACGCTTCGTTTCGAAGGACTGGAACAACTGGAGCAGGGGATTTACTTCCTGAGAGTGCAAAGTAGAGAAGGAAAGGTGGTCACAAGCGTGCTGATCAACCAGTAGCGGTCGCAAGGGCGATCTTTCTACTCCTTTTCATACTCCCTGATCTGCTCTGCCCGCTCCACATTGATGCTGGGTGTACCGTTGAAGTTGACCACCTTCCCCTCCACGCAGATCGCCTTGCCGAGCAGACTCTCGTGGGGGGCGTAGTCAAACTGTTCGAGCTGGTCTTTCCAGATCGTGACGGTGAAGATCTGGTTGGGATATTTCTTGTCGAGGTTCAGGAACACGTTCCCCTTGCGGCTGAGGCTGGCGCTGACCACCGTGCCGCAGACGATCACCTCGCGGCCGTTGTTCTGTAGTTGAGCGGCTTGCACCGTGTTGAAATGGTTGCGCGGCAGCGAGGGTGGGTAAAGCGGCTCCACCTCGTCGAGTTCGTCGGGCGGCGCCCATTCGGGGTAGGAGGCATAGCTTTCGAGTTGGGCCTCGCGTTCGTCGGAAAGGGCGGCGAAAAAGTCGATCCCGCTTTCCTCTTCGACCTTGTCGATGGACACGGCGAAGGAGCGTAAGGGCGCATCGAGGGCCCGGTTGGGCATCAGAAATCCGATGCCCCGCTGGTGCTTCAGATCGAGCGCCACTTTGAAGTAGAGCTTGGGGATGCTCACCTGGTTCGGCCCCCGCTCGATGCGGGGCAGGCCGGGTTCCAGGATGGGGCCGGTCACGACCAACAGCTCGGCGTCGGGATGCCGCTCCACATAATCGCGCAGAAACCCCTCCAGCTCGGCCCATTTGCCGCGGTTGAACTCGGCCACCTGGGGCGACATGTTCGAGTAGTAGTACGATTCCGATAAGGCCCGCCGCGACCAGCGGAAATCGGCCGACGGCGCCAGGTGGCCGCGGTCGTATCCGAAACCGTCGTAGGTATAGCTGCTGTCGGATTGGAGATATTTCAGAAAGTAATCGGCCTCGACGGCCGTGCCCGTAGCTACGAGGGGATCTGGACGGAAGTCGTTGGTGCGATCCACCGTACCGGTGATGACATCCGGAGAAATGATATGGGCTACCCAGCGGGCCTGCTCGTGCTCTTCGTCGTACACGAGCGAAAAGGCGAGGTGGTGGACGATCTCCTCGCCCGGACGAAGGGCCGGAAGGCCGACGGCGTGGAGGTCCTGGCGCAGCAACTCCAGTTTGATCTCCTCCATTTTCGACAGAATGCGGTTTTCTTCCTGCCGAACCTCCTCGAGTTCGATCTGTAGTTGCAAGAGTCGGGGATCGGCGCTTTGACCGGCAATGAAAAGTGGCGCCACGCAGCAGATCACAGACAGGAATAAGCGGTGCATGTGGTGGGATATTAGTGGGAGAGGAAAGGTCGGCAAATTGTCTTTCCTTTCCAAAGGCCGCCCGCCCGGGTTGGCGATTTTTTTCTACCTTCAATTCAAGAACTGTAAAATTAGTAGATGCTTATGTGCCCTTCCTTTCGCATATATCCCCTACTCCTGTTGCTACTGATCTCCCTTGGCACTTTTGCCGCCGGATTGCCGCCGGGTTTTGTGCAACTCGAGATCGCCGACGAACTCGACCCCACCCGGATCGCGCTGGCGCCCGACGGGCGCGTCTTCATCACCCAAAAGAACGGTCAGATCCTGATCGTAAAGGACGGCGAGTTATTGCCCGATCCCTTCCTCGAGATCGAGGTCGACAACTTCAACGAGCGCGGCCTGGGAGGAATCGCTATCGATCCTGATTTTGCCAACAATCAGTACCTCTACGTCTACTACACCGTGCCCGGCGCCAACCACAATCGCGTGAGCCGCTTTACGGCCGTCGGCGATTTCGGTTTGCCCGACAGCGAGTTGGTATTACTCGAGCTCGATCCGCTTTCCGGCCCCATCCACAATGCGGGCGATATGCACTTCGGCGCCGACGGAACGCTCTTCATCTCGGCGGGCGACGGCACCAATCAGAACAATGCCCAAAACCTCGGCTCGCTGCTCGGTAAGATCCTGCGGATCAACACCGACGGCAGCATTCCGGCCGATAATCCCTTTTTCAATCAACTCAGCGGGAAATACCGGGCCATATACGCCCTGGGTCTTCGCAATTCCTTCACTTTTGCTATTCAGCCCGGTACGGGGCGCATCTTCGCCAACGACGTGGGGAATGCCGATTGGGAGGAGATCAATGAAATCCTACCCGGCAAGAACTACGGCTGGCCGCTCGTCGAAGGCTATATCGGCGGACAGGATCCGCCTGCCGATTATCAGGATCCCTTCTATGCGTACAGCCACGACGAGGGCTGCGCCGTGATCGGGGCCGCCTTCTACGATCCGCAGGAAGTGCAGTTTCCGGCCGGCTATGTCGGTAAGTACTTCTTTGCCGACTACTGTTTCGGTTATATTAACGTGCTGGATCCGGCCACGGGGGAAGTGACGGAAGTGTTCGCCACCGAGATCGAACGTCCGGTCGGC
>JAGQXA010000582.1 GCA_020436865.1 Saprospiraceae bacterium
CAGTACGGCCCTACCCTCTTCGCTTAGTCCTTCCGGCCGGAAGAATAGCAGCGTCGCGAGAAAAAGGGCCGGGCCCAGGACCAGTCCGATGCTCTTATTGCTCATGGCGTCGCGAAGGGGTCGAGGCGAAAAAGTTTGCGTAGTGCTGCTGCATATGACGGAGTTTTGAATATTACCCTGAACCTGATGACAGACCGCCGGAAGCAGGGAGTTTGTAAACTACGGACTGCTACCTTTTGCGCATATCGGCGGCGGCTTGGCTAAAAAGCAATAGAATTTGCCTATTTTTAAGAACTTTAGCCGCCCCAAAAGCCTGTCAACGTTCACAAATATATCTTTTGAATTGGCATTAATTGAAAATATTATTCTGTAATAATAATTTTTTACAGAATTTTATACCTTTTTACACGTCGCAGACCTTATGCCAGAGAATTTTACAGAGCAATTCATCGAGAAGTTGGAGGAACACTACGGCCCCTGGGAAAAGATGACCTCCCGCTTCGGGAATGCCACTTTTGGGAAGATCGCGAAGGACCTTTGCATCAGTGCCAGCCAGTTCAGCAAGCTGATCTATGGAAGTGCGACGGACGGCATGTACGTTCGTTCGATCCGCAACATCGAGCGACTGATCGAAGAGCAGCAGGCGGTCGTCGAGCAGGAACGGCTGCAGGAGGAACTGGAACTGGAGCAGCGCCGTACACGGCAGTTGCAGGCGCAACGTGGGCGCTCACAGCTGCGGCTTATTGCCTTTTCGCTTCTGACCCTGGCCGTGGGAGCGCTTCTGGGCTATTTTCTGCTCGACCGCCGGGCCGATCTTCCCGTCGTGCAGGCTCAGCCGACCGGGCATCCGCTTTCCCCCTTTTTCGATCAGGACTTCGACGCGGCCTTTAACTCTCCCTACCTCAAGGAATCGGAGGTGCAGCACTATTGCCCTTGCAGTGCATACGAAGGGAGGTGGTCGCTGAGCGAGGAGTACAAGTTGCCTCTGCCCGGCAACCGGAAGCCCGGCGTGTATTATCTGGCTAAAAGCGCCGACGTGCGCATGAAGTGTTCTAAACTGCCCTCCGCCGGCGGCCAAAGGGGCCGCACCCTTTCGGCTTACGAGTATCTGGTCAACGAGATCTGGGTCGATACCGAGCAGACCCCCTGGAGCCCGAAGTACTTCGACAAGGACAACAAGGTTTACACCCCGGAATTCGAAGCGCTGGTCTTCGAGGATAACCCGCAATTCCGGAAAGTGGCGACGATCATCTCCTTTTTCATCGATCAGTTCGAGATCACACCGGAATTCATCTACCGCCGCGGCGAGCCCTGCGGGCGCTATGCCACCGACGTCGACAAAGCGCTCGTGGAAGAGTACGAGATCGATCTGAAGCACATCCTGAAGAATGTGTTGGGCGACCTGACCAACACCAATTGCGAAGCCACTCCCAACATCTTCTGCGATCCCAACGAGCTCCGGGAGAAGGAGAGCGTGATCAGCTTCGATTGCCGCTACACGATCCGCACGGAAAACCTCGGCATCGGGGGCGGTTACCCCTACCGGAAAGGATACCGCCTGGAAGAGCAGAGTTACAAGGACAACCTGACGTGTGAATGTGAGTGATGCACATTGAACCCACGTCCTCCGTCATTTAGCGACGGCCACTTCCTCCAGCAACCGCTCGATCTCCTCCCCGCTACTGGGCCGGGGCGCCCGCGCCCGCACGATCTTACCCTCCCGGTCGATCAGCATATAGGTGGGCGCATAATTGACCAGAAATGGCTTGACGGCCGGGTTGTGGAATTGCCGGTCGGCCACGAGATGGGTTCCGGGAAAGACCTGCTGTTCCAGGAACGGGGCGTACGACAGAGCCATTTCACCGCCGACGAACTTCCGCCAACGATCGATGTCCTCTTCGTCGTATTCCAGGGCGATGTAGACGAAAGCGAGGTCGCTGCGATCCTTGAATTTTTCCTGTAGCTCCAGGCTATGCGGCATTTCCTGCAGGCAGGGATAACACCAGGTCCCCCAAAAGTCGAGATAGACGGCCTTGCCCCTGAAATCGTCCAGCGATACCTCCCGGCCATTCAGATCGGGCAAGATCAGCGGCGGAGCCGGTTGCCCCGGCTCAAGCGTCTGCACCCTATCGACGAGGTGAGCAAATTTCCGGTATTGCACCGGCAGGTTATGATGCTCCTCCATGAAGGTTTGCAACTCCCGGATCCAGTCGAAGAATCCGTCCTTTTCCATGTAAAAAGTGAACTCATTGGCCAGGGCCAGAAATCCGAAATCGCGATCTACGCCGGTCAGTGCGTTTCGCACGATCTCGCCCTTCTTCTCCATGGCCAGTTCCCATTTCAGGCTGTCGGGCAGATCCCTCACCTCCTGCTGAAAGAGGTCTTCGATCTTGCCGGCAACGACTTCGGTATACCTGTAGGAAAAAGGGAACTGAGCAGGATCGGGTCCCGGGCGTTCCCGGAAGGCATAGAAAGTGCTGTCCGGCACGAAATACAGGAAGGTATCGTTAGCGTAGTAGTTGTGGTACTGCAGATAGTCGTAGTGGCCGGAGGCGTAGTCGTAGTCGATATAGGTTTGCGCATAATCCAGGAGGGGGCTTTCCGGGTCGACGGAAGGCGCGTACTTTTCGAAGACCTTCAGGAGAGCGGCACGACGATCCTCCATGAAGCGACGGAAGGTATCGGGCGACATTTCGTAGCGCTGGTCGTAGCGTTCCTTCATCAGGCTGTCGCCCCAGGCCACTTCCGCATGTTCCTGGAAAAAGGGGTAAAAGGAAGCCAGTGCACCTTCGTACCTCAAAGGTTGTTCTCGGTCGGCAGGTTTCGACACCAGGAGGCTATCTCCAGGTCGCAGATAGAGATCATGTAAAAGGGGCCATCCTTCGGCGTTCAGCACCAGATAGAATCCGGGCTGGGTCGCAGTCCAATCGAACACGCACAAGCTATCTGCAGCCAGGGGTATCGTATCGATCGCGGCCAGATAGTCCCGATAGCCGATCTGGTTTTCGGCCAGGACCAAGGTAAGCGGGGCGTCGGCGGGATCTTCCAGCCGGAAGGCCAGGTGAATGGGTTGCTCCACTTGCGAGGTACAGCCTGAATACAGGAATGCAGCCAGGAAAAAAGCGATCCCGGTCAAAGGCGAAGCAAATGTTTTCATTTCCAAAGCTTTTGTTTTTTGGAAAAATACGAATAATTGGCGTTAGGAACCTCTTTCGCAACAAACGCCCGGACGGTCCTCCTGTCGTAGCCAAAAGCAATGTCAAAAGCCCTATCTTTAGGATCCGGCGAACCCATTGTTTTCCTCTCACGGGGTAAGCGCCCTACTGACAGGGTCGCCGGGCAACCCACAAAGCATACAGATCCATGGATATCGTTATTGGCATCGACATCGGAGGAACCAAGACCAAGATCGGCCTCGTGAACAAGGAAGGACACTGCCTGGAAACGGCATTTTTCCGCACCCGCGAACATCCCGATCTCGACGAGTACCTCGACCAGATCAAAACCACGGTGGAGGAGCTGACTTCCCGCTTTCCGGAAAGGCTAAACATCCTCGGCTGCGGCATTGGAGCTCCGAATGCCTCCAGCCGCAACGGCACCATCGTCCATGCCGCCAACCTGACCTGGAAAGGCACGGTGCCGATCGTGGAGAAAATGCAGGAGCGGCTCCCCATGCCGATGAAGATCATGAACGACGCCAGCGCCGCCGCCCTCGGCGAGATGCTGTTCGGCAACGCGAAGGGAATGTCCGACTTCATCGTGATCACCCTGGGCACCGGTTTCGGCGCCGGCATCGTGGCCAACGGAAAGCTCATCACCGGCTACGACGGCTTCGCCGGCGAGCTCGGCCACGTGGACATGACCATCGGCGACGGCCGGCTGACCGGCCTCAACGTGCGGGGCGGACTGGAAGCATACGTTTCGGCCACCGGCCTGAAACGCACCATCATGTACATGTTGAGTCAGTACCTCGACGAAAGCCGTTTTCGCAGCATCGCCTACAACGACCTGCACGGCGAAGACATTACCCGCGCCGCCGAAGAAGGCGATCCCATCGCCCTGAAAGCCTTCGATTTCACGGCCGACGTATTCGGCATGGCCCTGGCGAACTTTACCGCTTTTACCCAACCCGAAGCCTTCTTCCTGATGGGCGGCCTCGTCGAAAGCGGGAAGTGGATCTTCGAGCCATTGCAGAAGTACTTCGACGCCTACCTGCTCGACGTCTACAAGGGCAAGGTCCAGATCCTCCGCTCAGGCCTGCCACCTAAGACCACCGCCATTTGCGGGGCGGCAGCTTTGATCTGGGAGGAGTATGCCGGTTGAAAAGGAAAACAGGGAGAAAAGGGGGGCGTTGTCCGGGCCTAGTGATCGGATCAGTATACTCATCGGATCACTTAATTCGAAAATTCGGCGGACGTGTGCAACGACAGTTTGCAAAGTTTTTGGACAGGCAGTTTTGAGGCAATCAGCTACGAACTTCCGGTCTGTTCTTGATTCTGAATAATTTATGAAAATAGCCTGGCGATTGTTCGGACATTCTCCTTCCGACCAATGGTGACTAGTCTAGTCTGGTCTGGGGAAGCATCGAGATCAGAACAAGACAAAAAGCCCGGCCGGATCCTCTCGGTTTCCGGCCGGGCTTCCGCTATTCAGCCTCTGATCGCCAAACTAGCGGATCAGGATCAATTGCTTTGTCAGTACGCCCTGCGACGTCTGCA
>JAGQXA010000583.1 GCA_020436865.1 Saprospiraceae bacterium
GCATTGGCCAGCATTTTCTCCAGATCGTTGATCTTCATCTCCAGGATGCCCTGAGCATCCTTGGCGGCATCATATTCGGCATTTTCCGAAAGGTCGCCCTTGTCGCGGGCTTCTGCAATTGCTCTGGCGACTTCTGCCCGGCCCGTGGTCTTCATTTCTTCCAGTTCGGTCCGTAGCTTTTCGTATCCTTCCGGGGTGAGGTAGGTGTAATTTGACATACTGTTTCTTCTTTTGTCGTGTAGCTCCTCCTGACGGAACAACAATCAAACCCGCCTTCCTACCGGTGGCAACCTTAGGAACGACGGGAACTGCGTGAAAAAAATGGGAAATTTTAAGCCATCAGGGGCGCTTACAGAAAACGATCCAAATCTGATTTTAGTTCTGCAAGAGTCGTAAATCCCAAAAAGGCAAAAACGCTTCCATCCACGATAGAAGCGTTTTTGCCGATATCCAAAGATACTAATTTTTGCCGAAAGATGCTCGTTCCGTTCGGCAAATCGCTCTGCCTTAGAGGTCGAGTTTGACGGAAATATTGTGCGTTCCGCCAAAAATACGCGTGGCGCGGTAGGCGTAGTCGATTCCGAACCGACCACTGTCGGCCTTTTCCTTATTCAGGGGTACTTCCAGGCTAACGCCACCCGAGGGTCCTGAGTAGAGGGGCGCTTCGTCCTCGTTGGCCGAGGTTTGCCCGATCTCGTACTTGTAGCCGCCGCGCAGCATAAGAACGTTGGTCAAGGCCAACTCGAGGCCACCGCCGATCTGGTCGCGCGAAAAGGCATTGGAGGTGAAGTTGCCGACGATCGTCAGACGGTTCTTCTGACCGATCAGGAAATCGTACGATCCGCCCAGATTAAGTACCGACTGCAATTCGTAACCGGCTGCCCGGTTGTCGACGGCCAGGCCGTAGCCCACCGATCCGAAGGGAATGTCGGTTTGGAAGGACAGGCCTTCTCCCTTGAACTGCATCCGGCCACCGACGTTGCGCAGGCTGATCCCGAACTTGAAATTGTCGTTCTCGCCGGTGACGTACTGAACGCCGGCGTCGACGGCGAAGGTACTGGCCGTCAGGTTAGAGATCCGCTCCGAAATGCCGCGGAAGGTGACGCCCACCGATACCTTGTTCTCGAAGATGTGGGCGTACCCCAAGCCGATGTTGAAGAAGCTCGGGGAAAACGTAGCCCCCGTGCCTTCGGGCTGGTCGGTAGTCGTAATGGGAATATCGCCGAAGTCGAGCGACATCAGGCTAAAGCCGAAAGCGCCCTTCCCTATGCGGGTAGCAAAACCGAAGGCGTTCATGTTGACGCCAGTGCCTTCCAGGTAGATGGCATGGCTGGCGACGAATTGAGCCTTTTGGATGCGGGCGACCCCAGCTGGGTTCAGACGAAAAGCCTCTACCCCGGATACGCTGGAGGTCGTCATCGTATGCAGACCGGCACTGCGGGCGTAGGGGTTCATGAGCAATTCATAGGCGCCAGCTTCCCCTTGCCGGTCGGGATTACCGCCTCGGGCATCCGGCACGACCAGGCACAAGCAGGCCAGGAGAGCTAATGAGTATATGGTACGAAGCATAAGATGTTGATTCAATTGTTGAAAAAATCAATGGGGCGGGATGGCGCCGTCTTGTACGGCGCCATCCCGCAACACATTACAGGCCAGACGGGTCGAACTGGCGGTTCGTGCCGAACCACTTGAGGGTCCGCTCGCCGAGTCCTTCCGCATCCACGTGGATGAGGTAAACCCCGGCCGAGATCGGGATCCCTTTGTTGTTCTTCAAGTCCCACTCGATATCCGGAATCGGCTGAGCGGTACGGATACCCCGGTTGGTGCCGTCGGGCGCCATACCTGCCTCGTCGCGATCGTAGCGCCGGATGAACTTGCCGTCGAGCGTATAGATCGTCACCACGCACTTAGCCGGCAGATTCGTGATCTTCACCGTCGTGGTGAAGGCCTCCGTTTCGTACTCCGAGAAGGCGTAGTACGGGTTCGGTACGACGTTGATCAGGTCGAGGGCCGATTCTACTTCCAGATCGGTCAGTTCGGTCGGAGCCAGTCCTTCGAGCCTCATCTGGTAGGTCGGATAGCCGTTGAAGTCGTTGGTGCCGGCACTTACCTGGTACGGATTGTCGACCCGCAACTTGACCGTGAGGTCGTTGGGGATCAGGCCTTCTTCATACGACAGGAACTCTGTGCCCGGCTGCAGCATCGGCCAGCCGCACCAGGTGATGTTTTGCAGCACGGGGGCTTTCTGGGCCGAGATCGCTGCATTTTTCAGCGTGTTGTAGATCGTTTCGCAGCGATCGTATTCGGTGCTGGTCACGTAGACGAAATGCTGACCACCGCCGATGAAGTTAAACACCGTCGTAAAGGTGTTGAGGATCAACTCGAGTTGTGCGGAAGGATTGAACATCATGTCCAGCGTCGGCGTCTGGCCATTGTCGTAGGTCTCGCAGAAGAGCGAGCAATCATAGGCCGTATTTTCGCCGAAGAAGATATTCAGGCGCTTGCCGGTTTCCACGTCGATGGCATAACCCGGGAACCATCCCATACCGATGCGATCGGCGCCGGAATTATCCTTTTCGCCATCGGGCGCAGGCAGGCCGTCAGGGCCGGCGCCTTTGCCAACCGACGGGCGGGCGCGCAGATCGAACTGATCGGCATCGCCCTCGGTGGGCAATCCCAGGTCGTTCTTGTAGAAAGTAGAGGCCGATTCGACGATCACGCAGCGACTCCACAGGTCTTTGTTCGACGTAAAGACGATGTCGACGTTGTTGAGTTTCTGCAGCAAACCGGGAGCCCGGCCCAGACCGCCTTGCGGATCGCGGAAGGCCGGCGTGACATAGGGCGTTCCGCCCGGCCGGGTGCGATAGTCGCAGATCTGGTAGGGGGTGAAGTAGCCCGGCCCGATGGTCGACAGCGCCTGGTTCGGATCGAGGGCTTGGTCGGATTCGTTCGTACGAGTAGCACAGTAGTTGAGCCAGGTTTCGCTGTTGAGGTCGTCGCGAACGCCCGACAGCCAGAACGGCTTGTTCACATCAGCGTACTCTTCTTCATAGCCGATCGTGCCGTTGTCGCCGAACGGATCCTGTCCTACGTCTCCGGTTTGTGCGATCGTCACGGTAAAGCCGTATTTGGCAACGATCTGTTCGTTCAGGCGGTCGATAGAGAACTCGGAAAGGATGTCCTCCTGTCCCGGATCGCTGATATTCTTCAGCAACCAGTTGACCTGTCCGTCCAATTGATTGTTCCCCAGGTTATCGTCGACGAAGGTGATCAGGTATTCCCCGTCGACCACCTCCAATGGGTTGTACACTTGTACGTCGATCGGGCCGCGGCCGCCCCGGTAGGTCAGGGTACCGTCGGAAGAACCTTCCACGATTTCCAGCTTGGTCTCTTCAGATAGGTCGATGAAATTGCCGCCGACGCCAATACCGTCGATTCGGGTGATCACCGGACCGTCGCCGTAGTCGGATTGCAACGTGCGATCGACGATCGGGCGCGGAATGGCCGTGTAGGTTTTAATGTTATTCCGGCCTTCCAGATATGCCCGCCGCTGGCCAACGGCCGAGTCGACATCGTACTGCCGCCAGTTGTTATAGGCGTAGGCGATGGCCGAATAGTAGTACTTCTTGTGATTGATCAAACGACGGTCGCCGCTGGCAAACTGATCTTCCGTTACCTGGAAGCTATGACGGATGCCTTCATCCGTACCTGCCACCTGCGATTCCGGCACCCAGATCACCTCTTCCGAGCCCGGGTCGGGAACCGAGGTCCAGTTGAAGATCTCGGACACGCCGTTCTTCACGTCGACATTGGCCACGATACGGGCCTTGTCGGGATTGCTGTAGTCGCCACGGGTAACGGTAGCGTCGGCAAGTTGGTAGATCGTATAGCCTTCAAAATTGTAGGTAGAGTCGATATCGTCGAGCTTCGGCGCGAGCAGATCGAGCTCTTCGTACAGTTCGTAGGCGTTGTTCGAGGTCAGCGTATCGTTGGTCAGCACCAGGATCAGCTTGCGATCGAGTTCGATCAGGTCGACATCAGGCGCATCCGGACCATCGGTCAGTTCGAAGCAGTTGTCGAAGAGGTTCTGCGCCAGGTCGTCGGCCAGGAACAAGCGAGTGATGTCGGGGCAGGGGTAGTCGAGATCAGGTACCCAGGTAACCCCGATAATGAGTTCGTTGACGGCGCCCGGCTGCAGGAGGAACGGCCCCGAGGCCTGTACCGTACGACGGTCGTACTCGGGCAGGTCTTCCTCGCACATCGACCAGCCGCCTTGCTGATTCGGCGGTTCGGTAAAGGCGTATTCGATCGGGGCGCCATCCTGGTAGGCGTCGTCGCCAAAGGTAAAAGGCGAACCGTCGCGCCAGGAACCCGACAGGTAGCGGTAGAATTCGACGGCCGTATTGGGGTCGGAGGTGCCTGGAGGCGGGTTGTTCACGCTACCGTTGTTGTAATAGGTGAACGAAGACATCCCGATCTCGATGAGGGTGTCGAGGATCGTATTGAAAGGCGGATCTGCGAAGAACGGACGCAGCGGACCACGGAAGTAGTCGACCCCTACGATCGGAATGTTGTTGCCGTAGGTCGTTACCCCGTCGGGGCAGGTAATGCCCACATCGCCGTCTTGCGCATCGGCATTATACGTATATGCCAGGCTCCGGTCGACGTCACAGCCGATGTAGTCGTCGGTATAGCAACCGAGGTCGGCGTCGACCCACATGGCGAAGAAGGTACTGTCGATATCTTCGATAGCTCGATTGATGAGCTTGTACCGCTGGAAGGTCATGTCGTTGATCTCGTCGTTGGTGCCGTAGGCGAAGGCCTGCACCTGTACTTCCATCTGGATGGCGTCGCCCATGGTTTCGCTATGGATGCCACCGTTGTCGTTGTAGATCCAGAAGATCATCTGGTCGGGATACTGCGGTTCTTCACAAC
The DNA here is from genome assembly GCA_020436865.1 of Saprospiraceae bacterium. Taxonomy (GTDB): domain Bacteria; phylum Bacteroidota; class Bacteroidia; order Chitinophagales; family Saprospiraceae; genus JAGQXA01. The sequence goes on from JAGQXA010000583.1 coordinate 4,936, forward strand.
CGCGGATCTCGATGATCGGGTAGTCGCCGTCGAGCGGCTCGTAATTCGTGTCGCCGTCACGGTCGTAGAAACCGGCGAGGCCCTGGTTGGTGTTCGGCAGTTCGAATTCGTTGATGTCGAAGAAGAACTCGTTGCCTTTGGCAGGCCAGCCCTTGACCCCTTTCGGGATCATTTCGGGCGTGTAGGGCTCGCCGAAAAGCACGCTGCGGTCATAGAGACGGAGGTGCTCGTCGATCTCGGTACCATATACTTCGAAGAAGCGATCCCAGTCCTGGCAGATCGGCAGATCGGTCGTACCCTCGACGGGGTCGAGCGGACCGGTCCAGAAGTCGGTATCGCCATTGGGGTTCCCGTAGGTTTGGCAGGCGACCTTGAGGCTTCCGCCCGGGTCAAAGCCACCGAGCCAGACACCGCCGGCAAAGATGGAGGAAACTTCCGTTTGACCCGGATCGACGGCCGGCACGATATACTTGCCGTCCTCGCCGTCCCACCAGGGGTCGCCCCCGGTACGCAGACGGGCGCGCACGTTGTTGATCTTTCCGCCGGTGAGCCGGTTGGGGCCCTGATCGACCTGGTTTTTGGGAGTCGTACAGTCCTCCCGGTAGGACGCCGCGGTATTATTATTGGCACTATTGGGCTTGTTGTGCAGCTCCGGATTGATGTGCGCGCTCGCGGGCACGATCAGGATCAAGGTCAGCACACCGAGCAGCCAATATCTGAAAGTTTGCATGGTGTAATTTTTTGTGGTAGTGTAAAAATGCATCTATCCTGGGAGGCGTCATGGACGGGCTTGTCCGTCCATGACGCCTGAAAAATCTTAGAAGTTAAAGACCGCACCGAGGAACATCCGTCGCGGCAGGCTGAAGTTGTTGGGGTTCAGCATCCGCCACTGGTAGGAAGCGACATAGGAATCGACCGGGCGACCGGAGCCTTCCGCCGACTGAATGGCGTCGAGACCGCGCGAAGAGGCCAGGTATCCGTCGTCGTCGGGCGAACCCGTAGCCGGATACACGCTGATGATGTTGCGGCGGTCGAGCACGTTAGACACGCGGAAGTACACGTTGACGATCAGCGGCCGGCCCTTTTCGGGATTCGACAGGGTGAAATCCTTGTCGATCCGTGCGTTGAGGGTCATGTTCCACGGCAGGCGCGAACCGTTGATCGAACCGACCGTACCGCTACCACCGAGTACATCGGGCACTTGCTTGGCCGTGTACGGGCGACCCGAAACGGCGATCATTTGCACGTTCAGACCGGTATTGGCCAGGAAGTCGGTGCCGAAAAGGGTCGGGCCGTTGTAACGCTTGCCCGATCCGTAGCGGTAGTCGAGCGATACGTTGAAGCGGTGACGCTCGTCGAAGTTCAGCGGGAACAGGACGCGCTGGATGCCGGTGTTCGACAGACCCCGCGAGGAGTTGGCGTCGGAGCCCGTACCATCGGCGAACTGCAACGTATAGGCAGCTTGCAGCGATACGTTGCCGGTGCGGCGCAGGTCGTACTGGAAGGTGAAGCCCTTCACCGTGCCGAAGTCGAGGTTGTCGTAGGTATCGTACTGGTTGATCGGCGCGGCGACGAACAGGAAGGTACGCGACTGGATCATGTCACGCATTTCCTTGTAGTATGCCGCGATCTTCAGGGCTGAGGTTTGCGTCAGTTTTTGCTGGAAGCCCACTTCGTAGTCGACCGTCTTTTCCGGCTTCAGGGCCGGGTTATTGCGGATACCCGTGCGCTCCGTGAAGTAGAAGTAGTCGAGGGCCGTCGCCAGGCTGTTGGAAGGCGGCCGCTGTACGAGCACGTCGTAGTGGGCAAAGAAGTTGGCGTCGTCGGAGATCGGGAAGGAGAAGGCCAGACGCGGCATGAAGTTAGTCTGTTCTTCGTAATCCTTGAACGAGACGTTCGGATCGAAATCGCGAGCCTGGATGTTCGGTTCGTCGACCGTATACTTGGGGAATACCAGTTCCCCGCCGAAGATCAGGCGGCCGTCGTTGGCCTGCGTGCCGTTCGGGAAATACCAGGTATCGCCGTCGCGGTAGGCCTTAACCGTACTGCTGCCTTCGCTCTCGACATATACTTTGAAGTCGTTGTCGATCGTGCTGGGCTGATCGCCCCCGAACTGACTGTGGAAGTCGCCGGCGCCGATGATCTCGTAGAGCGCGTAGGGATCCTTCAATACTTTGGTGTTGGCGTCGAAGCGGTCGACACGCAAGCCTACCCGGAAGATAATGTCCTTGAAAGTGAACTTATCCTGCACATAGGCGGAGGCATAGATCGGCCGGAAGGGCGCGACCGGGAAGGTCCGGATGCCATTGGCATCGGTGGCGGTAAAGAAATCGTCGAACTGCACGTCGATCTCGTTCCCCAGATAATCGTAGCCGAAGTAGTCGAGGATGTTCTGGCTGGTCAACTCGCGGGAGGAGAACAGGTCGAGGGTCAGTTGGCTCGGATCGAGGCCATTGACGTTGACGTATTCGTTCTCCGACTGGCCCGTCACTTCCGAGCGCACCCGCTTGTAGAAGAGCAGGTCTTCCAGTTCGGTGGTGAATTTGTCGTAGATCGGGATGTTAAACCCAAACAGCAGGGTATCGCCTACGATGGAGGAAGTATCGACGCCCAGGATGTTCCGGTTGGCCTGCTGGTCGGCAATGACCCACAAGCTGCGCGGCGCAAGCGTATAGCCGCGGCTGGTGCGCTGCTCGTACCAGATCCCGAACTGGATATTGTGGCGGCCTCTTTCGGAGCCTTTCGGTACTAGTTCGAAAGAACTATTGGCCGTGAAGGTCAGTGTTTCGTTATCGTTCTTCTGGTAGTTGTTGTAGATCGTGCCCACGTTGGTGTGCAGGTTCCAGGCGCTCGAGTAGATACCCGAGACGAAGCCGTTCTCGGCGAGGAACTCGTCGGCATTCTCAAAATCGGCCAGTGCGTTGTTGTAGTTGGCCAGCACGGGGTTCAGCGAGCCCGGTGTGTAGCCGCGGAATTCCGGACGGAAGTCGCGGTGCTGGATCGGGAACGGCCAGGTCGACGGATCGATCGGAGCTCCGAACACATCGACGTATTCGTAGTCGAACTTGCCGATATAGCCATAGTCGAAGAACCGGTCTTCATGGCGCGGGTCGGCTACGCTGAAGGTGGCTTTCTCAAAGCCGAACTGCAGCGAGTAGCTGGCGTTCTGAATGACGGCCGACTTCTGAGCCTGATCGGCATCCGTTCCGCTGGAAGCCACCCCGCCGCCGAGGCGGTGGCGCAGACGCACGTTGGCACGGTAGCGCGTATTCTCGCTGAAGGGGTTGTTGTGGTTGTTGTAGACCAACCAGGAAGAAGCCGGCGAGAAGTAATCTTCGACAAAATTATAGGTACCCGTAAAAGACAGGTCGAGGTTCTTACTCAAACGAGCGTCGAGCTTCGCCGTCGCGTCGTAGCGGGTTTCGGTTTGGTTTTCCCGGGCATCGAGCTCTTCTACGTCATTGTAGTCGAGAAACTCGGCAGCCGGGGCAAAACCGGAACCGACCACGACGATCGGATTGGCCTCCAACTCGGTCAGCACATCGTCTTTCACCCGGAAAACGGGCGTGGCGGGCGGATCGTCTTCCTCGCGGCGCAGGTACTGGCCGGAAACGCGGAAACCGAGCACCGACTGGCCCTGCTTGTTCTTAATGATCGGACCGCTCAGGTTGGCCATGCCCAACAGATAACCGTAAGGGTCGAGGCCATAGGAGCTTTCTATTTCAAAGCCACCGGTATATCTGCTCGAGGGGCCTTTGGTGGTCAGCGAGATCACCCCGCCGGTCACGTCGCCGTACTGCGCTTCGACACCGCCGGTGATCACCTGCAGCTGCTCGATCTCCGACTGCGGGATCAGGTTACCGCTTACGCGGATCCCGTCGATGAAGTACACCGTGGCGTTACTACGCGAGCCCTTCATAGAGATGGCATCGCCTTCGTCGGCCGTACTGGTGCCGGCCACAAAGCCGGCGATGGCGTTAATGCTCTTCGTCGGAAGTTTAGAGATCTGTTCAGCGGTCACCGTACCCCCGGTAGAGGTATTGTCCTTTTCAATGAGTGGGACCTTGTAGCCCACGACCTCGATCACGTCGAGATCGACCCCCTGTGACATTTCGATATCCAGGCGGTTGGCTTTGCCGGCGTTGATGATCACGCCTTCCGTGCGCACCGTCTGATATCCCACATAGGTCACCTCTACATCGTAGGTGCCCGGGTCGATGTTGGGAATGCTGTAATTACCGTCGAAGTCGGTCTCCGTACCCGTGATGAAAACGCCATTCTTCATCAGGACGACGTTCCCGAGGATGACCGGCTCACCCGACTCCCTTTCGGTAACCTTGCCGTAGATAGAGGTCTGCCCGTATGCGGCAACTCCTCCCACTAACAAGCAGGTTAGTAGTAGTAGTAAATAACGTGCCATAAAGTACCGATTTAATGATATGTCAAAGATTCACAATGATCTAAGCCGAACGCACAATATTAGTGAAATTGGCCTTGTTATCAAAAACTTTTGGATTGCCCTTGTCCTTAACCTGACAAACCCGGATGGATGCCCAAACCCCTCTAAATTTTTAATTTACAAGAATTTACACAGGGCAAGCTCCTTCCGATTTTCGATCCGGGGGCTTTCCACCTTTCAAATGTACTGACATAATCCAAAGCCTGTAACCCATTTTCCGTGAAAAGTCAGGTTTCTGATCCTTGGAAGTTTGGAGTGCCTTGGGAAAAAGCGCCTGTTTTGGTAGAACGTCCGGCCGGGCGGAATCGCTTATTTTCGGGTTCGACGACAGCAGTCCGGCCAGGCGAAGAGGCCTTGCGAACGGTCGTTCGCATACAAAGATATCATATCCTGCGGCATTTTGTCCTCCACATCTGATTTGTTTCTGCTATTTTAGCGAAAGCCCTGCCAATAACCCGTTAACTATGTTTGCAGATATGATGCGGATTTCCCGATCCATTTTCCCCTTGCTGGCGATCCTGACTTTGTGGTACTGCAACGAGCCGGCCACCGTGAAACAACCACTGATATTCGGCGACCTCTACATGCGATTCCTCCAGGAAACAGGCCAGATCAAGGCCGAGGCCAGTTTTTTCGAGGGCGACTCCCTTTCGTCCGCCCAGCCGAAGGAATTGACCGGAGGGGTATCGTTCCTGGGTAGCGGCATGGAAAGCCGCCGCATCGGCGATCGGTTGCTCCGCTACCAGTACCTGGGCAACGGCCAGTTTCCGGAAAAACCCGTTTTTGTGGTCCGCGGTGAGACCGAGGGGGAATATCGGTTCGAGACAGACATGGTTCCGGTCGATTCTTTCTCAGCAGATACAACGCTGAGCAAATCGGCGCCCTACCGGATCCGCCTAAACGGAATGCCCCTGCAAGCCGAAGAATCGCTCGTACTGCTCTTTAGCGATGGCGCCGGGAAGGCCTGGCCCGTCACCTTGCTCGGTCCGCTCGACGGACCGGATATCGTGCTTACACCCGAACAACTAGCCCCATTGGCGGTCGGGCGTGGTCAACTCTACCTGGTGAAAAAACAACGCAAAGAGATCGAAGAAGGGTTGTACTCCGTCTTGCTCGTGGTCGAATACTACACCAAAAGCCAGGATCTGGTGATCGTCGACTAGATCGCGCCGACTATCTCCGGGAATCCCGGATTTTCCCAGAATTTTTCCACCAACTTCTTCGATTCTGTGCTCACGTGTTTATCTTTGCGGGCAATTTGGCGTTAACCAAATTGTATTGCCTCCATGCCCAAAGATAAATCCATCCAATCCGTCCTCATTATCGGTAGTGGTCCCATTGTCATCGGTCAGGCTTGCGAGTTCGACTATTCCGGTTCGCAGGCCTCTCGCTCGCTGCGGGAAGAAGGGATCGAAGTGACCCTGATCAATTCCAACCCGGCCACCATTATGACCGATCCGGTTACGGCCGACCATATCTACCTGCTCCCCCTGACGGTCGAAAGCATCGTCCAGATCCTGGAAGAACGCACCATCGACGCGGTCTTGCCCACCATGGGCGGCCAAACGGCGCTCAATCTGGCCATCGAAGCCGGAAAACAGGGAGTTTGGGAGAAATACGACGTGCGTCTGATCGGGGTCGATCTCGACGCCATCGAGCTGACCGAAAACCGGGAAGCCTTCCGCAAGCACATGATCAGTATCGGTCTGAGCGTGGCGCCTTCCTTCATCGCTAATTCCTTCCTCGAAGGGAAAGAAGCTGCCCAGAAGATCGGCTTCCCCCTCGTCATCCGGCCCTCGTACACGCTGGGCGGAACCGGCGGAAGCTTCGTTTTTCAGGAAGAACAATTCGACGAAGCGCTTCGCCGCGGCCTGAACCTTTCTCCGACCCACGAGGTGCTCGTAGAAAAAGCCGTGCTGGGCTGGAAGGAATTCGAGCTCGAATTATTGCGCGACGCCAACGACAATGTCGTGATCATCTGTACGGTGGAGAACCTCGACCCCATGGGCATCCATACGGGCGACAGCATTACCGTAGCTCCGGCCATGACCCTGTCGGACACGGCCTATCAGCAAATGCGCGACGAGGCGATCCAGGCGATGCGATCGCTGGGCAACTTTTCGGGCGGCTGTAATATCCAGTTCGCCATCGATCCTGCCACCGAGAAACTGATCGTCATCGAGATCAATCCACGGGTATCGCGCTCATCGGCCCTGGCCAGCAAGGCCACGGGATATCCGATCGCCAAGATCGCCGCCAAACTCGCCATCGGCTACCACCTCGACGAGCTCAAGAACCAGATCACCCAAACCACCTCGGCCTATTTCGAGCCCACCCTCGACTACGTTATCGTCAAAATGCCGCGCTGGAACTTCGCCAAGTTCCCGGGCGCCGACCACCGGCTCGGACTACAGATGAAGTCGGTGGGCGAGGTCATGTCCATCGGCCGGAATTTCCTCGAAGCGCTGCAGAAAGCCTGCCAGTCGCTGGAAAACGACCGCACCGGCCTTGGCGCCGATAAAAAGGAGTGGATCCGCACCGAAGATATCCTCCAACGCCTCGAGGAAGTCAGCGACGACCGCATCTTCCGCCTCAAGGACGCCCTGCGTCTGGGCGTACCGGAAAAGACCATCCAGAAACTGACCCAGATCGACCCCTGGTTCATCAAACAGATCCGTCGATTGGTCCGATTCGAACAGCAATTGCAGCAATACAACGTAGCGGAGGACATCCCCGAAGCCTTTCTTCGCGAGCTGAAAGAGGTCGGCTATTCCGATGCGCAGATCGCCTGGCTGCTGCGCATCGAAGAGGACGAGGTTACGGCCTATCGCAAGAAACTGAACATCCGCCGCACTTATAAGATGGTCGACACCTGTGCCGCCGAATTCCAGGCCCAAACGCCCTACTTCTACTCGACCTTTGACAAAGAGAACGAGAGTCAGCCGGTTTCCGACAAGAAGAAGGTCATCGTGCTGGGATCGGGTCCTAATCGCATCGGCCAGGGCATCGAATTCGACTATTGCTGCGTGCACGGCCTGCTGGCCATCAAGGATGTGGGCTACGAGGCCATTATGGTCAACTGCAACCCGGAAACGGTTTCGACCGACTTCGACGTGGCCGACAAACTTTATTTCGAACCCATCTTCTGGGAACATCTCGAAGAGATCCTCGAACTGGAAAAACCGGAAGGCGTGATCGTCCAGCTGGGCGGCCAAACGGCGCTCAAGCTGGCCAAGATCTTTCACGAAAAGGGCATTCCGATCATCGGCACTTCTTTTCCGAATATGGACCTCGCCGAAGACCGCGGCGCGTTCTCCGACCTGCTCAAGGCAGAAGGGATCCCCTATCCGAAGTATGGCGTGGCCAATGATGCCGACGAAGCTCTCCGCATCGCCAATGAGGTGTCGTATCCCGTGTTGGTCCGGCCGTCGTACGTACTCGGCGGACAGAGCATGCGCATCGTCATCAACGACCGCGAATTGGAACGGCACGTACTCAGCATCTTCAAACACCTGCCCGACAACAAGGTGCTGATCGATCAGTTCCTCGACCGGGCCAAGGAAGCGGAGATCGACGCCATCTGCGACGGCGAAGATGTGCACATCATGGGCATCATGGAACATATCGAACCGGCCGGCATCCACTCGGGCGACAGTTCGGCCGTGCTGCCGACCTACAGCCTGAGCGTACAGGCCGTGGCTACGATGGTCGACTACACCAAGAAACTCGCCAAAGCGCTCGATATCCGCGGCCTGATCAATATCCAGTTTGCCATCAAAGACGACAAGGTCTACGTGATCGAGGCCAACCCCCGGGCTTCGCGTACCACGCCTTTCATCGCCAAGGCCTACCAGGTGCCTTATCTGCAGATCGCCACAAAGGTCATGCTCGGCACTCACAAGTTGAAGGATTTCAACATCCAACCGCGGCCGAAGGGCTTTGCGATCAAGGTGCCGGTCTTTTCGTTCGAGAAGTTCCCCAATGTCGACAAACAGCTGGGGCCGGAAATGAAATCGACCGGCGAAGCCATTCACTTCATCAAAGATCTGTCGGATCCCTACTTCCGCGAGCTCGACCGGCAACGCAACATGTATCTGACGCGCTGATCAACCGGTGCGCACGACCACCTTTCCCACCGTCTCTCCCGTACGGAACAGGCGGATCGCATCCGGCAGGTCGGCAAAGGAGAACGTATGCCCAACATGTGGCGGCGGCAGTTCAAGCGCTTCCAGTTCCTGCAGTAAGCGATGCATCAGATCGGCTTTTTCGTAGAGATAGATCAGATTGAACCCCAGTACGCTCACGTTCCGATTCGTCATCTCCTGTGGATCGATCCGGGGACGGGTCAGGAATTGCCACAGGAGCCTGGGGTAGTTCGGCCGGTCGCTCTGACTGGTATACCGGGCCGAGCCGAATACCACCATCCGACCCTCCGGCGCCAGGTGATCGTAGCTGGTCTGCAGGATCTTTCCGCCGATGCACTCCATGATCAATTGCAACGGCCGGTCGCCCAGAGCCTCCAACAATTTTTTCTCAAAATCGCGGCTGCGCACGATCACCCGGTCGTAGCCTTCCGACTGGCACCAATCGACTTTCGCCTGACTACCGACCGTGCCGATAGTAAAAGCGCCGTATTTTTTTGCGATCCGGTTGGCCAGGATGCCGACGCCCCCGGCTGCACTGTGGATCAGCACGGTCTGTCCCTCTTCCAGATTTCCGAGATAGCGGAGTCCGTAATAGGCAGTCAATACCTGTACCAAATAGGCGGCGCCGGTGTCGAACGTCCATTCCCCGGGCAATCTGACGACGTAGCGGGAGTCGATGTTCAGATGAGTGGCGTAAGCTCCGAAACGGGTCACGCCCATGATCCGGTCGCCTGGTTTCCAGGCACTGACCGCGGAGCCCACGCGAAGGATTTCTCCGGCATACTCCAATCCGGGCACGAAGGGGCCTTCCGGCGTAGCGCTATATAGCCCCCATACGGCGAAAATGTCGGCGAAATTCAATCCGATGGCCTGTACGGCGACGGTCACTTCCTGCGGACCGGGCTCCGGCAGAGTCTCCCGGGAAATGCTCAGGCGATCGATCGAGCCTGCCTTCAGGCGGTAAACCTGGCGTTCCATATACTATTGATTATTGCCACATCAGCCCTGCAATTGCTGCAGTGCCTGACGGGCTTGTAGGTTTTGTGGTTCGAGGCGCAGCACTCTTTCCAGCAAACGGCGGGCCGTTGCGGGGTCTTTTTGTACCAAGCGCACGGCGGCCTTGTTGAGCAGGGCCTGCACATAGTCGGGGTCCAGGGCCAGGGCCCGGTCATACCATTGTTCGGCTTCGTTCCAACGCCCTTGCAGGGCGCGCAGGTAACCCAGATTGCTCAGCGAGATCGGCCTCTTGGGGTTCTCGCGCAACACCCACTCGTACACTTCTCCGGCCTCTTCGTATCGCTGTTGAGCGGCAAGTACGGTGGCCCGCTTTTCCTGAAAATCGAGATGCAAGGGCATCAGGCCGGTAGCGCGTTGATAGAATGTTTCCGCCTGCTGGTACGCGCCCGCCTGCATCCAGGCCTCGCCGATGCGATAGGCCGTCCAGGCGTCCTGCAGGCTATCCGCAACGACCGGCGTGGATAGTTCACGGATCCGGGCCAGGTCTTCGCGGGAAAAGAGGAAATGGATCAGTGGGTTGAACTTTTCCCTGGCCGGTGCGGCGCTTCTTTGTAAGTAATAGTTGGCCGAATCCAGCATTGCCGGCAGTTGGAGGTACTTGTCGTATAGGGCCAGATATCCACGGGCCATTTCCAGGTCGGTCGCCCGCTCCTTGGTGAGCAGTTGCAATCCCAGAAAAGCCGGTTCCGACGCTGCATCGTCCGGCGTTTGGCCGCGGATGTTCTCCCGGCTGATGTAATGGTCGGTGATGCGTACGTGCGGAATGTCGGTACTGCCCGAACGTGGCATATGGCAGCCCACGCAGTCGTACTGTTCGGCGGCGAGGCTGGCGGCCGAAGCGGAGCAGGATATTTCCCGATGGCAATTCTCACAGGCCGAATTGTACTGTTCGCGACTGGTTACTTCGACGCTGCGATGCGGGTTATGGCAAGTCAGGCAGGTCATGTCGGAGCGCTCATAGCAAGCGCTCTTGCGCAAGCGATCGGCCTGGGAAGCCATGATGAATTGCCGGTGGGAGTTGGTGAACCGGGGCAGGAAGACGTTCATCACATCCTGGAGCCGCATCCCGGGTTTGAAGTCGTAGAAAGTCTTCCCTTCTTCCAGCACGGCCACTCCCTGCAGATGGCAACGCTGACATAGGTCCATCTGCAACTCACGCGAAAGGTCGCTGGGGGTAACGATCGTATAGTCGACGTGGCGGGCGGTATCGACGATGTGGCCGGCCAGTTTTTCGCGAACATGCACTTCGCCGGGGCCGTGGCAGCGCTCGCATTCGATCCCCATCGGCATGGCGTCGAATTTGTTCATACTACCGGGCGCCGGGGCCGGAAAGTGGTTGTGACAGGTAATGCACTCGGAATCCAGCAGGCGGCTAAAGCGCAGATTGCCGCCATCCTGAAAACCCGGTGCAAGGTCCCAGCGGCCATCCTGCGTATAAAAGGTGATCGGCGCCTGATAAATGTAGCCGCCGAAATCGACGATATGCGAATTGGTATGCTGTCCGCTGCCGACAATATAGTCGACCCGCTCGAGGCGGCGATGCACGGTGTCGCCATTTTCCAGGCGAAATTCCAGGATATACAGTTGTGAGTCGCGGAAGAAGGGGTGGTAGTAGAAATTCTTTTGTTCGTCATAGACCAGTGCGTGGGCCTCTGTAGTCGCGGCGCTTTTCTGGCGGTTTCCGGGTCCGAACGAACGCCCCATGCCGGTCTGGATGAACGACTGATACACATTCGGATGACAGGAACGGCAGGTTTCCATCCCTACATATGCTACTCCCGGTTCGAGATTGAGATAGTCGGAGGCAGAAGAAGGGTGGTCGGTGCGACATTGCCCGGCCAACACCAGGAAGAGCAGGAGCAAGGCGCCCAGAACCAGGAAGCGCAGATCATTCATAGCGACAGCTTATTGAGACTCCCCCGTTTGCACCTGACGCTTCTTGCCGGTATCGATCAATTGGATGCCCAGGCGACGGATGCCGGCCAGGGTATCCGTTCGGGAAAATTGTTCGAGCGTGATGCGGTAGGCGCCGGGCAGATTGAAGAAGGCGTCTTCCTGGATGGGGATAGACAGCTCGCACCATTCCGATCCGCAGCGCCCATACCAATCGCCCGCTTTATCGGCCAGCTCGAGCGATACCAGTTTTTGCATCCGCTCCTGGTTGGGAAACTGCGTATAGAGCTGCACGTAGAGGTTTTGGTTGGGGAAGTCTACGGCATGGCTGAGGTTCAGGAACAGGTCGAAGATCGCCAGCGTATCGGTCACTTCGAGTTCGAAGTCGAGCGTATCGGCGTAGGTCCAGTGGGCCTCGGGCAAGTCGTAGGACTGGTCGAATACCACGTCCGGTCCGCAGGAAGCCAGCAACAGGGTCACGGAAGCGGCCAGCATCAATGGGGTAAGGCGCATGCGCAAAATGGGATAGGGGATCAAACCGGGGCGGCAGCTACCCCCGGAAGTCATCAACTGAAGAAATCCTTCATGCGTTCGAAGAAGCTCTTCTCCGATTTGCCGGGCTGCGGATGAAAGTTAGGCATATTCCGCAACTTTTCCAGGAGGCTCCGTTCTTCCTCGGTGAGCTTCTTGGGCGTCCAGACGTTGACGTGGATCAGCTGATCGCCGCGACCGTAGCTTTGCACCGAAGGCAAGCCCTTGTCTTTCAGGCGGAAGATCTTTCCGGCCTGAGTGCCGGGCGGAACCTTGATCTTGACCCGGCCTTCGATGGTCGGCACTTCGACGGAAGTGCCGAGGGCTGCGTCGGCAAAATTGAGGTAGAGGTCGTAGATCAGGTTTTGCCCGTCGCGCTGCAGCGACTCGTGGGGTTTTTCGATAATATTGATCAGCAGGTCGCCGGCAGGCCCTCCCCGCTGGCCGGCATTGCCTTTCCCCGCCATCGACAATTGCATACCCTCTGCTACGCCGGCGGGAATGTCGATCTCGATCGTTTCCTCGTGGTAGACGCGGCCTTCCCCGCGGCACTTGGGGCAATTGGCGGTAACGACCTGCCCGCTCCCGTTACAGGTCGGACAGGCGGCGGTCGTCTGCATCTGGCCGAGGAAGGTACTGCGTACCTGGCGAACGTAACCCGAGCCCCGGCAGGTGGAGCAGGTTTGCACCGAATTGCGGTCCTTTGCCCCGGAACCACTACATTGGTCACAAGTTACGTTTTTCTTTACCTTTATTTTTTTCGTCACGCCATTGGCGATCTCTTCGAGGGTGAGGGCCACCTGAATGCGGAGGTTGCTGCCTCGTTGTCCGCCGGTCCGGCGGCGACCGCCGCTCGTACGCGAGCTGCCGAAAAATCCTTCGAACGGACTGCTTTCTCCGAAGATATCGCCGAACTGGGCAAAGATATCTTCCATGGTCATCCCGCCGGAGCCTCCGCTAAACCCTCCTCCATTGCCACTTAGTCCGGCATGACCGAATCGGTCATATCGGGCCCGTTTGTCTTTATCGCTGAGCACCTCGTAGGCTTCGGCTGCCTCCTTGAATTTCTCTTCGGCAGATTTGTCTCCGGGGTTACGATCGGGATGGTATTGCATGGCGATCTTGCGGTAGGCCTTTTTGATCTCTCCATCTTCGGCTCCTTTGCCTACTCCAAGAACTTCATAGTAATCTCTCTTTGCCATATCGCTATTGCTTATTTGCCGACCACCACCTTGGCGTGACGAATGATGCGATCGTTCAGTTTATACCCCTTCTCGATCGTATCGATGATCTTGCCTTGCAGTTCTTTGGTAGGGGCGGGGATCTCGGTGACAGCCTCGTGCAATTCCGGATCGAACGCTTCGCCGTCTGTATCCATCGGTTCGAGGCCTCGTTGTTTTAGCACCGAATACAGTTTTTGGTAAACCAGACCTACGCCTTCGCTAAAATGTTCGGTGGTTTCGGGATCGTCGGCGATCTTTTTCGCCCGGTCAAAATCGTCCAAAACGGGCAGCAGGGCAGTCAAAGTGTCTTGTGCGGCCATTTTCATCAGATCGATCCGTTCTTTGATCGTTCGTTTTTTGAAGTTGTCGAACTCGGCACGCAGGCGCAGGTATTTGTCCTTGAGCTCGTCGACTTCCCGGTTCAGCTCTTCCGCCGCACTTCCGGAGCCTTTCGCATCGGCCGTTTCTAGTACTTCCGGCGCATCCACCAATTGCTCTTCATTGAGTTCTTCCGATTTATCTTTCTTGCTCATTCTTGGAAATTTTGAGTATCCCGACCTTGCTTACCGGCCGGGTTTTTGAACTTCTGTTAGTTACCAGCAATATTGTTGCCAGGATAGAAAATCGGCCAATTTGTCAGTTGAGCGATAGCTGATGCCTGCTCAACAAGCGGTCCAGTTCCTCAAAGGTAAGGTTGACCCCGATTATTTCCCCTTTTTGGTTCAACAAAAACGAGGTTGGCAAGGCCTTGACCCCGTATGACCGGGCGATCGGCGAATCGAAGAAACGAAGGCTGCCGGTAAGGTCTACGATCTGGTAGGGCCAGGTAAGTCCGTCCTTTACCATTGCCTGGCGCCAGGCGCTCTCTTTTTCCTCCACGCCGATGCTGACGATATCGAAGCGGCCGCCTTCGGAAAAGGAGGCCTGCCCGTATTTTTCATATAACCTGACCAGATTGCGGTTTTCCATCCGGCAGGGTCCGCACCAACTTCCCCAAAAGTCGACCAACACAAAATGTCCGCGCAGATCGTCCAGTTCGAAGGAGGCGCCGTTGGCCGTGGTGGCGCTGATCGCCGGCGCCACCGCCCCGTTGATGAATTTCGGTTTGAAGTATAGATGCCGGCCGGCCAGATAGAGGCCGACAGCCAGCAAGGGGACGAAGGTCGAGATCGCCATTTTTTTCATGTTCCTCTGAATTATAGCGCCAGGAAACTGCAAATTTCAGCTTCCCTAATAAAAGGCCTGAAGCTGGAATTAGTTTGTAACTTCGCGCCGACATTTTTCATTCGTTATTTAGCTTGCCTTATGCTTGTAATCGATCCCAAGCAGACGCCCACGCGCGATCTTCACCAATTCCTTCTGGGCTCGGTGGCCCCGCGACCGATCGCCTTCGTTAGTACGGTCGATGCCGAGGGTCGCCCCAACCTGGCTCCCTACTCATTTTTTAACGCCTTTAGCTCCAATCCGCCGATCCTGGTGTTTTCCTCGAACCGGCGGGTCGAGAACAACACCACCAAAGACACCCTGGCCAATGTGCGGGCTACCGGCGAAGTAGTGATCAACATGGTCAATTACGCCATCGTCCGGCAAATGGCTGTGACCAGCGTACAGTTCGAAAGCGGCGTCAGTGAGTTCGGCAAGGCCGGCTTGACGCCCATCGCATCCGACCTCGTGCGTCCCTTTCGCGTGAAGGAAAGTCCGGTTCATCTGGAATGCCGCGTCCAGGAAGTCCTCACCCTCGGCGAGCACGGCGGCGCCGGCCACCTGGTGATCTGCGAGGTCTTGCGCATGCATATCGACGAAGGGGTTGTCGACGAGCGCAATCGCATCGATCCGCATAAGATCGACCTGATGGGGCGAATGGGCCGGGCCTACTATGTACGCGCCAGCGGCGATGCCGTTCACACGATTGTGCAATCGGTCACCGACCTGACCATCGGGTACGACCACCTGCCGGAGCAGATCCGCCACAGCAAGGTACTCTCGGGCAACAACCTCGGCCAACTGGCCGGCTTGACGACGGCCCCCACCCGTGAAGAGGCCCTGGCCTTGCGTGAGTCTGACGAACGCGTGCGCGCCATTCTAGGATCGGGCGATCCACTTCGGGAACTGCATGAGTACGCCCGTGAACTGCTCGACGCCGACGACCGCAAGCGGAGCTACGCCGCCAAGGTGGCCTGGCTGGGTGAGTTTCTATAAGCGCTCGTATACCTCGAACGTATAGGTCATCGGATTTTTCTCATCTGGCCCGTGCGGTTCGGAACTGACGAGCTTCCATTCCTCCGCCGGCAATTCCGGAAAGAACACGTCTCCCTCTACTTCGATATCCACGCGGGTCAGGTACACCCGGTCTAGGAAAGGCATGCTTTGCCGGTAGATCTCTCCGCCGCCGATGACGAACGCCTCTGTTTCTTCGTTTTCGACGGCGATGGAAATGGCTTCTTCGAGAGAATGCGC
>JAGQXA010000584.1 GCA_020436865.1 Saprospiraceae bacterium
AAAGAGGGCGCAGCGGTAAGCTCGGAAAAGGGAACGAACATTTGGGCAGAGGCAGACTGGAAAAGGAAGGCCAGCATGACGATCGATAATCCCGACTTCATGGAAAGTAGTTTTAGGTTCTGCATGTGGTTTGGGTTAATAGCTACGAGAAAAGCCTGGGCGGTATTCGGCAGCATTCAACTTATCCAAAGTACCGCTCGGCTCTGCTTTGCCAATATAAAAAAAAATGAAAAAAAGTCGAAGCCCCTAATCCAGCCGCTCCGGGCCCTGGGAGTCTTGCCGGATGCGCCAGCGCTCGCCCTGGATGGAGCGGTAAGTGATCTCGTAGTCAAGGCCTTCTTGCAAGAGGCGTTGCAGCGTCCGCGTGATGAGCTGATACTCTTCGGGCGGGCCGCCGACCGATATCATCTGAAAACCGGCATTGGCGGGAATGGCGGTTCCTTTGCCGATGATCGTGCTGGAATAGAACTGAATGCTGTCCAGCTCCGGCGCCTGGGCAACGAGGAAGCGATGGAGATCGCCGTTGTAGTCTGTGAGCGGATGCAGCTTGCCCCGGTATCGCATGGCCACCGACTCGATAATGGCCGGCCCGACCCCCAGATTCTCCAGTTCGACCTCGAAAAAATGCCCGGCGGCATCCCTGGTCACCGATACCGAGAGATAGGGCATGATTGACAGGTAATTCTGCCGACGCAGAAGGTTCGTCTGGTAGATAAAGATGAGCAAAGTGCTAAAACTGATAATCATCGCCGACATGCTAAGCAGCCGATCGGAGTTCCACCTGGACGTACTGCGGGACATCTCGTTTGGTATTGCTGAAGATCAAATGTAAGAAAAAAGCCAACTCGTCACAGCAACCCCAACTCCCGCGCCCGGGCAACGGCCTCGGTGCGGCGCCGCACTTCCAGTTTGGCGAAGATGTTCTGGTTGTGCCCTTTGATCGTGCTCAGGGTGACGAAAAGCCGCTTGGCGATCTGCTGGTTGGAAAGGCCTTGGGCGATCAGCGCGAGGATCTCCAGTTCGCGTTCACTCAAGGGGTCGATGAGAGAGGAAACGCTGGAGGGGGCAAGGGAGGCAGGGGGCGAAGGGGGCGGGTGCGGTTCTTTTTCTTCCGGTCCGTTCAACAAAGCCATCAACTGCGTTGCCAAGCGGGGCGCAACTTCCCGCTCGGCGGCGAGCGACAGCAGGCGGATCATCGGGCGGCCTTCGCCGAAAAAGGCCGACACGAAATGCTCCGGTTCGGCCAGGGCCAGGGCACGTTCCAGCGACTCGAGCGCGGCCGGCAGCTCGCCCAAGGCCTCCTGCGCCAGAGCCAGCAACACCAGGGTCTCGATCGTGTTGCCGATCCTCGCACTGCCATCGATAGCAGCCAATAAACGCCTAAGCAAGGTCGAGGCCTTTTCGGCATCGCCTTCGGCCAACAGCAGCCGGGCCAGCGTGATATGCTCGAACTCCTGCAGATAATTCAGTTCATCGTCGGCCGACAATCCGCGCTCCCGGGCCCAGGCCCGGGCTGCCGGCAGGCGACCCGAGCGGATCTGCAGGCGCGCTATCTTCGCGGCGATCGGGCGGATGTTCGGAATGGGGGTCGGATAGTAGAGTCGCTCCGCTTCCAGCAACAACTCCATAGCCGTTTCTGCATCGCCCTGGGCCTCGGACATCCGCGCCTGGGCCTGACACCAGCGGTACTGCCAATCGGGCAGGGCGGCCGATTCGCCGAGTTCCTCCGCTTTTTGCCAGTTTTGAAAAGCCGCTTCCTGCTCGCCACGCGCCCAGCACAGTTCGCCCAAGCCCAGATACAGATCGGCCGTGCCCGGCCGCGGCGTGCCGCTACCGAGGGCCATTTGCAACGACCGCTCGAAGAGCCTTTCGGCCTCGCGCAGCCGGCCCTGAGCGGTGAGGATGTCCATGAGGAAGGAGGCGCCGCTGAGCGCGAAGGTCTCGTTGTCGACCAGCCGAAAGTTGTCCAGCGCCACCGATATCGCCTGATATGCCGCCGCCAGATCGCCTTCGGCCCATTGGGCCAAACCCAACAAGGCAGCCGACGGGCCGCGACGCAGGTGATCCTCCGCGGGCAAGAGATCGAGCGCCTGTCTGGCATACTGCACGGCTGCCCGAAGATCGTTCTTCGACTGTGCGATGTAGGCCTGCGCCGTAGCCATCGATGCCGGCAGGTAGCGGAATTGTTCGCGATCGAAAAACGCTACGCCAGGCGGCGGCGCCTCGGGATCCATCGCTTCGCCGGGCGCCGTACCCAGCAGCCGTTCGAGTTCCAGCAGCTTTGCCTCGCCGGTAGGCAGATCGCCCTGGTTGAGTGCCGACCAGGCCGCTCCGAGCAGGAGCACGGGCCGGCGGCCAACCAGTTCCGTGGGCAGGGCGTTCAGCCACTTCATCCAGGCGTCGGTTTGGAATTCGGCGTCCATTTGCGGCCAGATGGCCTCGGTCAGATCTGCCGCCCGGCTGAAATCTGCCGCCGCCAGGGCATGGCGGATGGCATCGGGCAGCGAGCCGTTCTGTTCGTACCATTCGCTCGCCCGCCGGTGCAGCTTTGCCGCCTGTCCGGGCAGATCGCCGGCCGTGCGGGCCCGCAGCACATCGGCAAACAAGTGATGGTAGCGATACCACTGCCGCCGGTCGTCGAGCGGCACCACAAAGAGATTGCCGCGCTCCAGTTCTTCCAGCAGGGCGGCGCTTTGTTGCCTGCCGGTGACGGCATCGCACAAGGGGCCGTAGAGCCGATCCAGGATCGACGTTTGCAGCAGGAAACTCCGCACCTCTTCTGGCTGCCGGAGCAACACCTCTTCGGCCAGATAATCGAGGATGAAGCGATGACTGCCCGTAAAGGCCTGAATGAACGACGAGCGATCCTGCAAACCTTTCATCGACAGGGCCGCCAACTGCAAGCCGGCGATCCAGCCCTCGGTACGGGTTTCCAGGGCGGCGATGTTCTTTTCCGAAAGTTCCAGGCCCATGGCCTGATTGAGGAAGCCGGCCGCCTCGGCCGGCGTGAACCGCAGATCGGCGGCCCGCAGTTCGGTCAGCTCGCCCCGCACGCGCATGCGCGCCAGCGGCAGGTTGGGGTCTTCCCGCGTCGTGATCACCAGATGCATTTGCGGAGGCTGGTGGTCGAGGAGGAAGGTCACCGCCGAATCGACCGCCGCCGAGTCGATCAGGTGGTAGTCGTCGAGCACCAGCAGAAAAGGTTTTGCAATGGCGGCGATCTCGTTGAGCAGGGCCGTCAGGATCGTCTCTGCAGGGGGCGGTTGCGGCGATTGCAGCAGTGCCAGCACGCCTTCGCCGGCATGCTCTTCGACCTTTTGCAGCGCGGCCACGAAGTACGACAGGAAGCGGAGGAGGTTGCCGTCGCTTTCGTCGAGCGACAGCCAGCCCGCCGGGCGGTCGCTGCCGGCGATCCACTCGCTGACCAGCGTGGTTTTTCCGAAACCCGCCTGTGCGGACACCAGGCTCAACTTGCCGGCCAGTCCCTGTTCGAGCCGTTCGATCAATCGGGGGCGTTGCACAGCCCGGGGCTTGGGCGGCGGAACGAACAGCTTGGTAGCCAGGAACGGCGTGCCGGCCTTCGCAGCCGGCGGCGAGGTCGAACTGGGCGCCGGCTCGGTCTTTCCCTGCAGTTCTTCGGGATCGGGCACGACCAGGCCCGGGTTCGACACCGCATATACGACCACCGGCGTTTCGATGTTCTTGAGCTGAAAGGCCTTCATGCGGGTCGTCTGGATCGACTGCTGGTTCTTGAGTTCGTCGTAGACCTTTTCGGAAATGAACACGCTGCCCGCCACCGCCAGCGATTCCACCCGCGAAGCCACGTTGACGCTGTCGCCGATGATCTCCTCCTCGCTCAGCACGATATCGCCGGTATGAATGCCGATCCGCACCGGAATGACCGGTTCTTCCCGAAATCCGAGCTGCATCTCGATCGCGCAGTTGACCGCGTCGATCGCGCTATCGAAGATGCTGAGGGTGCCGTCGCCGTAGTATTGCAGAATATTCCCCCGGTGTTTTTCGGTGGTAGAGTTGAAGATCCGCCTATGTTTTTCCCTGGCCTGCAGAGCCTTTTGTTCGTCGCGCTGCATCAGGGCCGTATACCCCTGGATATCGGTGAACATGATGGCGACAAGTCGGCGAGAACGAGACATGACGCCAAGGTAGGAAATATTGGGAGATTGGGAGATTGGTTGATTAGGTTATTGGTTTATTGGTTTATTGGGGGATGGGGTTCGACGATCCTTGGGTCCTTAGGCGGGTACGACCAACTGTGCTATGCTCCTTCGCTCCAGCGAAGCTGCCCCCTTT